>CAXNNH010000106.1:0-6169 GCA_964203325.1 Burkholderiales bacterium
AACAGCGGCATTTTGCCCACTTGAGCCGCATGTGCCGTTGATACAGACAATTCAACGAAGCCGCTTTCCTTGATTGCTCGCGCCATTTCCTCGGCATCGGCATTGATTTTGCCGAGCGCCGATTTGATGGCGACCTCCCAGATCGAAGCGGCCGATACATAGACGCTGTCGGCCGCTTCGATCAGCGCTCGGGCAACCGGTGTCAAGCGCGGATCGTCCGTCACGGCCCAGATGAAAACATGCGTATCCAGAAGAATACGCATTACCGCCCCTCAAACCCGGCCAGCACCTCATCGGGCAGCGCGTCGTCAAAATCCGCTGAAACCTGCACTTTTCCCTTGATCACACCAAAACGAACCGGATTTTTTTTTGGCTCGATCGACGTGAGCCTCGCCACCTGCTTGCCGCCACGCGCAATGATCACATCCTGGCCAGACTCGGCTTGCTCGACGTATTTCGAAAAGTGGGTTTTGGCTTCGTAGATATTGACCTGTTCCATGGCAAACCTCCTTGTGTTGATCAAGTCTAGTCTAGTCGATGCCGGCACCAAGTCAACTTAGGTGGAATGGGCAAATTGGGGACAGCGGGAATGTTAGCCCTGACCGGAAATGGTCACGTCTGCACAATACGGGGATAATCCCCCATCCTCCGCCGGCATGGCATTTAGTTACCAACCACGAAGCAATCATCATGTTTCTGCTCGAACTCGTTCTTCTGCTGCTGCTTTGCGCCGTGGCGCTCGGCTGGGTGGCCCGCCACTTCAAATTTCCCTACCCGATTGCGCTGGTCGGGGGTGGCGCCCTGCTCGGCCTTATTCCACGCTTGCCGCAGATCCCGTTTGACCCGCAGACGATCCTGATCCTGGTGCTGCCACCGATTTTGTATCAGGCCGCGCTGCTTACCTCTTGGCGCGACTTCAAAGCCAATATCCGCCCGATCAGCCTGCTGGCCATTGGTCTGGTACTGGCCACCACGCTGGTGGTTGGTGCAGCGTTGAAGTTGATGGTGCCCGGCGTCCCCTGGGCGGTGGCCTTTGTTTTTGGTGCGATTGTCTCGCCGCCCGACGCGGTGGCGGCAACCTCAATCCTGTCACGGGTGAGCATACCTCGCCGCATTGTCACGGTGCTCGAGGGTGAGAGTCTGGTGAACGATGCCTCGGGTCTGGTCATGTACAAGTTCGCCATCGCGGCCGTGCTGACCGGCAGTTTTTCGCTGCTAGATGCCAGCACGCAACTGCTTGGCGTCTCAATCGGCGGCCTTGCCGTCGGCATCGTCCTCGCCCATCTTTTCATCTTCATCCACCGGCGGCTGGGTGACACTTTCATCGAGGTGCTGACCTCCTTGATCATTCCCTACATTGCCTACATCGCGGCGGAATCGATGCACGTGTCGGGTGTCCTCGCCGTGGTCGCCGCCGGTCTGGTGCGCGGGCGCTACTCACCCGAGATCGTCTCCGCCGAAATGCGCATCATGGCGCGCTCGGTGTGGAACATTCTTGTTTTCATGCTCAATAGCCTGATCTTCATGCTGATCGGGATTCAACTGTCCGATGTCGGCGAAAAACTTGCCAGCTACTCACTCGGCCAATTGTTGACCTGGGGGCTGTTTGTCAGCGCCGCCGCCATTCTGGTTCGTTTCGCCTGGGTCTATCCCGTCGCCTATCTGCCGCGCTGGCTGAGCGGCAGCCTGCACGAACACGAGCCGAAACAGGCCAATAATGAACTGGCCATCATCAGCTGGTGCGGCATGCGCGGCATCGTTTCACTGGCTGCGGCACTGGCCCTGCCGGTAACGCTACCCGACGGTTCGCCGTTTCCTTACCGCGACCTGATCATTTTCCTCACCTTTTTCGTCATCATCGTTACCCTGGTCGGGCAGGGACTTTCGCTGCCTGCGCTGATCCGTCGCCTGAAAGTCGGTGCCGACTGGAACCTGAAGAACGAACAGCAGCAGGTGCGTGCTGCGATGAATGCCGCCGCCCTCGCCGCCCTTGACCGGATCATTCAGGACGAAGGCTTGCCAGCGAGCTGCGCGGATCAGCTACGTGCGGAAATTGCCGAGCGCATGACGCTGGCCGCCCCTGAGGGCGCTGAACCGGCGCAGCGTGCCGAACTAAGCGCACGCCTGCGCCATGCCGCAATGCTTGCCGAGCGCAAGGAGCTGATTCGGCTTTGGCGGGAGAATCAAATCAGCGATGAAGTGATGCATCATCTGGAGGAAGTTCTTGATTACCAGGAAGCGCGCCTGTGACAAGCCATGAACCCTGAAAGCCTGCAACTTCTGGTGACCCGCACCATGCCGTTTGGCAAGTACAAAGGCCGGCTGATTGCCGATCTGCCGGGACAGTATCTCAACTGGTTTGCCCGCGAAGGCTTCCCGCCCGGTGAAATCGGCAAGTTACTGGCCTTGATGCAAGAGCTTGATCACAATGGCCTGTCGTCGCTGCTTGATCCTTTGCGCAAGCGATAACCAACCGCCAGTTATTGCGCTGCCTGATCTGTTGCAAGGCCACGTATACTGCGCCACCATCAACAGGAAATCATCATGACCATTTGTCCGATCGCCATCGCCGTTGGCTGCCAGAAATGCCCCGCTTTCAAGATTTGCCCGTTGAAAGGGGTGCTTGGCGATCAGCCAAAGGCCTCCGACGTGACGCCTGAAGTCAAAGCGCCGGCAAAGCCGCCCGCCAAACGTGCAACAAAACCGCGCGCTGCGGCAGCAAGGAAAAAGAAGTAATCGCGGATTGCTTGAGGCAGCGACGGATTATTTTTCGCTGCTTTCGCTGCGCCAGTCGCGCAGCGTTTCTTTGCGGGGCGGTAGCGGCGTGCGATCGGCACCGCGATTTTTGAGCAGTGGGATTGCCGCGCCGAGGATGAAGATGACGCAGATGCCGAAAATGATCCAGCCTGCGTTCATCAGGATGCCGCTTCGATCTGCTCGGAAATCGCCAGCCATTTTTCTTCATGGGCGGCGAGTTCGTCGTCGATTTTCTTCAGTTGTCCGCCGAGTTTGTTGATTTCGCCGATTTCCTGTGCCGGCAAGGGCGTAGACAGGCGCGCTTCAAGCGCGTGCTTTTTCGTTTGCAGATCGAGCATGATCTGTTCGAGCTTGCCCTGATCGCGCAACAGTACTTTTACTTTCTCGGAAATTTTCTTGTTGCCCACCGGCGCGTGCGGCGCCTGCGTGACAACTTCTTTCGGGTTTTTCAGCGACTCTTTCAATTCTTCGCGTGCGCGCTTGGCTTCGTCGAGCAGGTAGCGTTGGTAGTCGTCGAGGTCGCCATCAAAGGGCTCGACGCCACCACGTGAAACGAGCCAGAACTCGTCGCACACCGAGCGCAGCAGCGAGCGGTCGTGGCTGACCAGCATCACCGTGCCCTCAAACTCGTTGAGCGCCATGGCCAGTGCCTCACGCGTTGCGAGGTCAAGGTGGTTGGTCGGCTCGTCCATGAGCAGCAGGTTCGGGCGTTGCCAGACGATCATGCACAGGACAAGACGTGCTTTCTCGCCGCCGCTCATCGTACCGACGGGTTGCTTGACCATGTCGCCGGCAAAATTGAAGCTGCCGAGGAAGGTGCGCAGATCCTGTTCGCGGCCGCTCTGTCCGGCCGGCAGGTTTTCCTTGGCGAGGCGAACCATGTGTTCGAGCGGCGTGTCGAGCGGGCGCAGCACGTCGAGTTCCTGCTGTGCAAAGTAGCCGACATTCAGCCCCTTGCCTTCCTGCACGATACCGCTGGTCGGCATCAGCGCGCGTGCCACGGTTTTCACCAGCGTTGATTTGCCCTGCCCGTTGGCGCCAAGGATGCCGATGCGCTGGCCGGCCATCACCGATTTGTTGACGTTGTGCACGATCACCGTCGATGGCGTTCCGGCCGGCGCATCTTCCGGCGGTGGATAGCCGAAGCAGGCGTCCTGCATGGCCAGCATCGGGTTCGGCAGGTTGGCCGGTTCCTTGAACTCGAAGGTGAAGTCGGCGCTGGCCAGTACCGGCGCCAGGCGCTCCATGCGGTCGAGCGCCTTGACCCGGCTCTGCGCCTGCTTGGCCTTGCTGGCCTTGGCCTTGAAGCGGGCAATGAAGCTTTGCAGGTGGGCGATCTTGTCCTGCTGTTTCAGATAGGAATTCTGCTGCAGCTCCATCTGCTGCGCGCGCATGTCTTCAAAGGTGCTGTAGTTGCCGCCGTAGCGCACCAGCTTGGCGTTGTCGATGTGCAGCGTCACCGAGGTGATGGCGTCGAGGAATTCGCGGTCGTGGCTGATCACCACCATCGTGCCGTCGTAGCGCTTGAGCCAGGCTTCGAGCCAGACCAGCGCGTCGAGGTCGAGGTGGTTGGTCGGCTCGTCGAGCAGCAGCAGGTCGGACGGGCACATCAGCGCGCGTGCCAGTTGCAGGCGCATGCGCCAGCCGCCGGAGAAGCTGTCGACCGGGTTGTTCAGCTCGGTCGTTTTGAAGCCAAGGCCGAGGATCAGCGCCTGTGCCCGCGCCTGTGCGTCGTGCGCACCGGCGTCGTGCAGCGCCATGTAGGCGTGGCCCATCCGCTCGCCGTCGTCGGTCGCCTCGGCGGCATGCACTTCGGCTTGCGCGGCGAGCAGGACGGTATCGCCTTCGATCACGAAGTCGGTCGCTGATTGATCGGTTTCCGGCATGTCCTGCGCCACCTGCGCCATGCGCCATTGCGCCGGAATGCTGAAGTCACCGGCATCCTCGTGCAGCGTGCCGTTGAGCAGGGCAAACAAAGTCGATTTGCCGGCGCCATTGCGGCCAACAAGACCGACTTTCTCGCCGGGATTGAGTGTGACAGAAGCGTTATCAAGCAGCACCTTGGCGCTACGGCGCAGGGTGACGCTCTTCAGGGTGATCATGCGGGTGAGGCTCCAGTGGGCTACAAAAACTTCAAAAGCGAACCACCAAGACACCAAGTTCACCAAGGAGCACCAAGAAAAACAGAGCTTTTAGAACAAAGCTTTTCTTGGTGTAACTTTGTGTCCTTTGTGTCTTGGTGGTTCGCTTTTTCCTATATTTCTAAATCAACGGAAAACCACCGTCTTGTTGCCATGCACCAGCACGCGGTCTTCGAGGTGGTAGCGCAGGCCGCGTGCCAATACTGCCTTTTCGATGTCTTTGCCGTAGCGCACCATGTCTTCGACCGAGTCGGAGTGGTCGATGCGGATCACGTCCTGTTCGACGATCGGCCCCTGGTCGAGGTCGCTCGTCACGTAATGACAGGTCGCGCCGATCAGCTTGACGCCGCGCTGGTAGGCCTGGTGATACGGTTTCGCGCCGACGAAGCTGGGCAGGAAGGAGTGGTGGATGTTGATGATCTGGCCGGGATATTTGGCGCACAGGTCAGGCGAGAGAATCTGCATGTAGCGCGCCAGGACCATTGTTTCGCCATGCACCTCTTCGTAAATGCGCTGCACTTCGGCGTAGGCCGCTTCCTTGTTGTCGGGATTGACCGGCACGTGATGGAAGGGGATGCCGTGCCACTCGACGAAACCCTTGAAGCTGTCGTGGTTCGAGATCACGCAGGCGATTTCGATGTCGAGTTCCTTCGACTGCCAGCGTGCCAGCAGGTCATAGAGGCAATGTTCCTGCTTCGACACCAGCACTACGACGCGCTTCTTCACCGCAGAATCGTTGATGCGCCAGTCCATCTGCAAATCGTTGGCGAGCGGCTGGAATCGGCTGCGGAATTCGGCGAGATGGAAGGGCAGCGAATCGGCCTTGACCTCGATGCGCATGAAGTAGCGACCGTCCAGGTCGTCGGCGTGGAAACGCGATTCGAGGATCCAGCCGCCGTGCTCGGCGATGAAACCGGTGACACGGGCAATGATGCCGACCTGATCGGGGCAGGAGGCGGTCAGCGTGTAGTAGCGTGCAGCATGCATCAGATTCGGGCGGAAGCCTTGTCGATCTCGGCACGCAGCTCAGCGTAGTTCATGGTCACCGGAAACTGCGGGAACTCGTCGATCACCTTCTGCGGCGGATGGAACAGGATGCCGGCGTGGGCTTCGGCGAGCATGGCCGTATCGTTGTAGGAATCGCCGGCGGCGATGACCTTGAAGTTGAGTTCCTTGAAGCGCTGAACGGATTCCTTCTTCTGGTTCGGCATGCGCAGGTGATAGTTCACCACGAAGCCAGCGGCGTCGGCCTCCAGCTTGTGGCAGAACAG
>CAXNNH010000107.1:0-6165 GCA_964203325.1 Burkholderiales bacterium
AGACCTGCATGTTCATCACATCCTGGTACGCACTCACCAGCTTGTTGCGCACCTGAACCATCTCCTGAAATGAAACGCTGGCTTTTTGCAGTTCAATCATCACCTCATGCAGGTTGGCATTGCCGTCGCCACCGGCAAAACTTGCCGCCATCCCATCTGCCTTTTGCTGCGTCTGGTTGACCTGCTCAATCGAGTTCTTTAGCACCTGAGCAAAATCCAATGCACCTGCCGGAGCACTCTGCGCTTCGGCAACGCGGCTACCAGCCTGTGCTGAAGTTGCCTTCAACATACTCAACATCCGGTCAATACCTTGGGTGTCCATTTGCTTCTCCACTTACTTATTAGGCCATTTAAGCAATAAGCGCGCCACATTTATTGCCGCACCGGAAAACAGATGACTTCCGGGGAACCATTTCACCGACCTCTGCACTTTATTCCATTTCCGGATCGTATGATAATCCAGCGCGTAAGGTCGGGGGTAATCACCAGCGCGGGATGGGGGAAAATCATCCACTGGTGGCAGTATTGTGCGCGGCTGTGCCGCTTGTTGCGTCAGGCAAAAACTATAACCCACTATTGTTGCGTCGGAGAGAAGGTACTTGTGCGTATTTTGATTGTTGAAGATGACCGCCTACTAGGCGAGGGCATCCAAATGGGACTTAAACAGGCAGGCTGGCAGGTAGACTGGGTTAGCGATGGACTGGCCGCGCGACATGCGCTGACCAGCGAGTCTTTTGCGGCGCTGGTGCTTGATCTGGGCTTACCGCGCTTATCCGGACTCGACGTTCTCAAGGAACTGCGTGCCAACCGGCAGCAACTGCCCGTGCTGATTCTCACGGCCAGGGATGCCCCGGAAGACGTGGTTGCGGGTCTGGATGCCGGTGCCGACGACTATGTAATCAAACCCTTTAACCTCGGCGAGTTGGCGGCACGTTTGCGTGCGCTGGTGCGCCGTGCCGGTGGCCGTGCGGCCTCCGAGTTGTGTCACGGCGAACTGCGGCTTGATCCAGCCAGCCGGCAGGTCAGTTTTGCCGGTCGGTCGGTTGAGCTGTCCGCGCGCGAGTTCGATATTTTGCATGAACTGCTCAACCACGCCGGTCGCGTAATGACCAAAGCGCAAATAGAAGAACACCTCTACGCCTGGGGCGACGAGTTGGAATCAAACGCCATCGAAGTGCATATTCACCATCTACGGCGCAAATTGGCCCCCGACCTGATTCGCACCGTGCGTGGCGTCGGCTACCTGATCCCCGAGGCTACTTAGTGAAAGCACATCCGTCGCACGCCTCATATTCTTCATATTCGCTGCGCCTGCGTATCTTGCTCGGTGTGCTTGCGGCCGTAACGATTGCCTGGATGGCCGTCTCCGTAGCCGCTTATCGTGCGGCCAGACACGAAGCGGAAGAGCTGCTCGATGCGCACCTGGCGCAGTCGGCCACCTTGCTCCTTAGCTTTCTGGGCGATGAAGCGCATGAACTGGAGGAAGGTCACCTGCCGCGCCACCGTTACGACAAAAAAGTCGCTTTTCAGATATGGGAAGGTGGCGAGCAGCTTCTGAGCCATTCGGATGGCGCTCCCGACACTCGGCTGTCGCCTAGCACCGAGGGATTTTCAGACGTTTCCGTAGCGGGCAAAGACTGGCGCGTGTTCAGTACCTGGGACTCCGAGCGCGACTATCTGGTGCAAGTAGCGGATGCCAGCAGCAGCAGGGACGACATCAGCCAACAGATTGCCTGGCATTTGTTGCTGCCCCTGGTTTTTGGTTTGCCGGTACTAGGCTTGGTGCTTGGCAGCTTTATCCTCGGCGCTTTCCGCCCACTGACCCGGCTGGCCGATTCAATTGCGGCACAAGCGCCCGGACGTCTGCAGGCGATTGCCTTACCCGGTGCACCGAGCGAAATATTGCCCATTCTGGAACGTCTGAACCAGCTCTTCGAGCGCGTCAGCCACACTCAGGACGACGAAAGGCGCTTTACGGCCGATGCGGCGCATGAACTACGCACACCGCTTGCTGTGCTGCAAACCTATGCTGAGGTAGCCAGTGCGGCAAGCGACGAAGCCACCCGACGCCACGCACTCGACAATTTGTTGAGCGGTAGCCGACGCGCGACGCGCCTGCTCGAACAGCTTCTGATGCTGGCCAGGCTGGACGCCCAGTCCGCGCTACCGGGCATCACCCTTTGCGATCTACGATCGATTGTGATCGATACGGTGGCCACGCTGATTCCAGCAGCACTTAATAAGAGCATCGAAGTTGAGGTTGACGAAGGACCGCCAGCCATCGTCAAGGGAGCCGCAATGTTGCTGCAGGTACTGGTTCGCAACCTTGTGGATAATGCCATTCGCTATACACCGGCGGGAGGTCATGTAAAAATCTGTGTAAAGATTTTGCAGCCCCCCCAGGGAAATGGCGTCTGCCTGCAAGTTACCGACAGCGGCCCCGGCATCCCAGAAGCACTGCGCCCTGAAGCACTGGGGCGTTTTCGGCGACTGGATGAAAGCGGCGAGGAGGGACATGGGCTTGGCCTGTCCATTGTGGCCCGTATTGCCGAACTGCACGGATCGAGCGTCGTCCTCGGCACAAAGGAATCGGCCAGTGGTTTAGTCGTCTCGGTCTCCTTCGCAACAAACCTGGCCACTGATCGACAAGAACGTGCGACAGATCCGATCAGCGCTTAATTTTGCCGCAAAGGCAGAGTGACGCTCAGGCAGGCACCACCTTCCGGGTTGTTCGTCGCTGCGATAGTCCCGTCATGGGCGGTTACGATCTGGCGGCTAATGGCCAGCCCGAGTCCTGTACCGCCGGCGCCGGTCCGTGTTTTGCTGCTCTGCACAAACTCGTTGAATATGGATTCCAATTCGTCCTCCGGGATGCCGACGCCTTCATCGTGTATCGCAAAAGTCACTCCCGGCCTAGCTGTTCCCGACACACCATCAACGCTCAATTCGGCCGGATAGGCGATTAAGCGGATCGTTCCACCAACCGGGGAAAATTTAAGGGCATTGGAGAGCAGGTTACGCACCACCTGGCCGATCTTCAACCCGTCACAGAGCACAAGCAGATCCGCAGAGAGCGCACCCCGATCAATTTTGATATTTTTCTTCTCGATCAGAACATCAAACTCGTCGACAACCTCCCTGACTAACTGACCCACATCGTGCTGGCGCAGATCGAACGTCATGGTTCCGGCCTCAAGTCTGGACAAATCGAGCAGATCGTTGACCAGAACCATCAAGCGCTTGGCGCTTTCGACAATTCGGTCAAAATAGTTGTGCAACTTCGGCAGAGGCGCCATTTCACCGGATGACTTCTCCAATCCTAACGCACCAAAAGACAGAATGGCGTGCATTGGCGTGCGTAACTCGTGCGACATGTTGGAAAGGAAGGTGCTCTTGGCGTGGTTGGCCATTTCAGCGGCATCTTTGGCGCGCACGGCTTCAGCGGTGCGCTCGTCGACCAAGGTCTGCAAATGATTGCGGTGCTGCTCAAGTTCAAGCTCCGCTTCTTTGCGCGGGGTAATGTCGTAGTTGACTCCGATCATTCGGATCGGTTTGCCGTCGGCATCGTACAGTACCCGCGCCGCCGCTCTGACATGCCGCACTTCGCCCGTTGGCCAGATCACCCTGTATTCGGTATCGAACGGCTTTTCTCCGCGCAGTGCCTGCTGAACTTCGTCGTTGCAGCGCGCCTTATCCTCCGGGTGCAGCCCCTGCATCCAGGCCCGATAGGCTCCAGAAAAATCCTCTTCGCGCACCCCATATAAGGCATACATCCACTTATCCCAGACCAGCCGATTTTCTGGGATCGCGTAATCCCACACCCCGATATGCGCAGCATCTGCAGCCAGGGAAAAGCGCTGATTAAGCTGGACGATGGTGCGTCCGAGTTCAGCCGTAGTTTTTTCGTTTTGCTTGCGCTCGGTGATATCGCGCGACGAAGCGTAGAGATAGGCATTGCCGTCGATCATAATTCCTTTTGAATGGATTTCGACATCGATCAGCGTTCCGTCCTTACACCGGTGACGGGTTTCAAAAGTTCCCTCGCTCATCATCAGTGCGCGTATCGTCTTCAGTAACGTGTCCTGCGGAATGAGTGCATCCCAGTCGGCAACGTTACGCCCGGCAATTTCGTGGTCCATGTAACCAAGCATGGTGGCGAACGAGTGGCTAAACTGCGTCAAGCTGCCGTTTTCATCCAGGATATGAATGCCGTCGCTGGCCGTTTCGAGCAAGGCATAGAGGCGGGCGGTTTCCGAAACCAGTGCCATTTCGATCGCGCGTCGCTCGGTGATATCGCTAATCACGGAATAGAGCAAATTTCGGCCATCGATTTCGAGCGGCCCGGAACGCACTTCGACTTGGCGTAACGCCCCACTCGCCAGGCGATGCTGAAAATAGAAGCAGTCTCTTTCCTCTGCTTGAGCCAAGGCCATCTCGGCCATTATTTCAGCGGGCGGCAGTGGGTTGATGGCGAAAATAAACATGCTCCGAAGCGTCTCCCGGCTGTAACCGTAGAAAGTCTCAGCTACCGGATTGGCATCGAAAATAGCCCCATCTTGTGGATCGATCAGCAGCATCGGAATCTTCGAGTGCTCAAACAGCGCTCGGTGGCGGGCCTCGCTCTCCTTGAGCAGAGCCTCCATCTGCTTACGCTCGGTGACGATGCTGCCGGTACCCCGGTAGCCGACAAAATGACCGGCAAAATCGAAGTGCGGTAGTCCGGACACGGCGATCCAGCGTATTTCTCCATCGTTGGTGTGAATCTGGTACTCAAAATTTTTGAACGGTAAATGCGCTTCGAGTTGGGCAAAGTGCGCTTCTATCATTGCGTGCGGGTTATGTACATTCAGCTCCAATAGCTGTTTGCGATTTTTGCCGAGCAACTGCTCCTGAGCCAGCCCATAAACATTGTCGAAATTGTCAGAAAAGTAGCAGAAACGGTGCTCGGCATCAGTCTCCCAAAACCAATCGGAAGCACTCAAAGAGAAGTCGCGCAAACGCTCTTCGTCGCGCTGCAACTGCTCGGTCATCTGCTGCGCCAGCCCTTCGGCGCGGCGACGCCCCGTCGTTTGTTGTCCTAACAGCAGGGTCAGCAAGGTGCTGACCAAGGCGATTCCGGCAAACAGTAGCCACGGCGAAGCGTGGTCAATCATGGCATCGAAGCCGGGCGTGCTGCTTACATGTAGCGTCATCTCCCGCCCCAACAACGACAGCGCATGAGTCGTCGAAAAGCGGTGCTTCGCCAGTGCTTCCTGGCCTGCGAGATAGAGCCGGGCGCCGTCTGAGGGGTCGACGCTATCGAAGAGTTCAAAAGCCATGCGCCCAGGTCCGGCGTCGGGCATTCCCTCCAGCAGCTCGGCAATAACGATTGGTGCGTAGAGCAGGCCGAGCAGTGACGCCCGGCGCTGCTCGCTGGTTAAGGGGCGCGCACCTTGCGCGTACACCGGCACATAGAGCAGCACGCCGGGTGTTTTGTGGCTGTCTTGCACCAGGGTAATCGCAGCGGTAATGGTCGGCTCACCCGTATCAATGGCCCGCAGAGCCGCAGCGCGGCGCCGTGCTTCCGAGCCAATGTCCAAGCCCTGCGCCCCGAGGTTGCTTCCCGCTGGCTCGATATACTTGATGATATAAAGATCTTCTTGTTCGGTGTCTACCAACTGGCGCAGCGCGAACTGCGGCGCACCGTCGGCGCGTTCGGCGGCCAGGAATCTCGCCAGTTCCGGGCGCCCGACGCGCTGCAGGAAGCCAAATCCCCGCACCCCAGGGAATTCCCTGGCCAGGTCACGCGATTCAACGTAGGCACGAAACTCGGTGCGCTGCACATTTTTTTGGGCGGCGAACAAACCCTTGGCTCCGTTCAAGCCGTAGACCGGCTGGCGAAAGCGCTGGACGATATCGGCGGACACCCGTTCGACACTGTGCTGAAACAAGATCTCGGCATCCCGCTCAATCTTGTGTTGCCACCACGCAGCGCTGCCTGCCGCCGTACAGAGACCGAGAAGCAAAAACGCAGCGGCCATGAGGCTGCCGGGACGCAGGAATGGCCGGGTCGAAACAGAAATTTCTCGCCCGAACACACGGATTTTTCGCTTAGACATAGATTCACAAGAAAAAAAGTTCCGCTATGTTAGCCGCTTTAGCCACCGGCGCATCGCCGGGATAAAA
>CAXNNH010000108.1:0-6143 GCA_964203325.1 Burkholderiales bacterium
GTTGTCTACCGACTTGTCGGGTGGAGCGGTCGTTGGCTCGGGGATAGCTTCGCTATTGCCCGGCAGGATTTTGTAGAAGTCAAAGCGTGGTTTGTCGCCGTTCTGCGGCGTCGGGTCGCCCGGTTTTCCCGGTAAAGCGGCCGGCACGGTGCTTCCATTCGCTTGACTGAGCGGCTGCGATTTGACGGACTCGCCCTGCGCGGCCGACTGTAGCCCCTTACTAGAAAAGGGGATGGGCATCTTGTTGATATACCAAACGACGAGGGCCGTACCGAGCACACCGGCGACAACGCCGATGAAAATACCGAGCAGCGTATTGCCCCCCGGTTTTCTCGGGGCATGATCTTCGTTGCGCCGCCGGGGTTTCATGTCAAGAGTCATTGACGTCCTTCTTTATTGAATGCGGTGAGCGCTGGCTTACATCGACTGCGGACAGCTAACGCCCAGTAAGGCCATGCCGTTACGGATTACCTGGCGAACGGCGGCAGCGAGGGCGACACGCGCGTCCTTCAAGGCCGATTCTTCGACCAACATGCGCTCAGCGTTGTAATAGCTATGGAAGTCGGCGGCCAAATCTTTCAGATAGAAGGCGATCAAGTGCGGGGCCAGCTCGTTGGCCGCCGCTTCGATGATTTCTGGAAACTCGCCGATGCGGGCGGCCAAGGCCAGTTCACGTGGCTGTTCGAGGCGCGTCAGATCGGCCTTGCCCAGCGTCGCCACGTTGCCTGCCCATTGCGCCAGCACCGAGCAGACGCGGGCATGGGCGTACTGAATGTAGTAGACCGGGTTGTCGTTCGATTGACTCTTGGCCAGATCGAGATCGAAGTCCAGGTGCTGGTCGGACTTGCGCAGTACGTAGAAGAAGCGACAGGCATCGTTGCCGACCTCGCCGCGCAATTCGCGCAGGGTGACAAACTCGCCGGAGCGCGTCGACATCGAGGTTTTGTGCCCGTCGCGATAGAGCACGGCAAATTGCACCAGCGCTACGTCGAGCACTTGTGGGTCCAGATGCAGTGCGGCGATGGCGCCCTTAACGCGGGCAATATAGCCGTGATGGTCGGCACCCCAGATGTTGATGATGCGCTCAAAGCCGCGCTCATATTTGTTCAGGTGGTAAGCAATGTCGGAGGCGAAGTAGGTATACAGGCCGTTGTCGCGCTGCACGACGCGGTCTTTCTCGTCGCCAAAGGAAGTGGAGCGGAACCATTTGGCGCCATCCTGCACGTAAATATGGCCGCCGTGCTCCAGGCGGTCGACGCAGCGGGCAACCAGACCGGTGTCGAACAACGATTTTTCGGAAAACCAAACGTCGAAATGCACACCGAATTCTTCCAGATCGCAGCGCCCGTCGCCGAGCTGTTCGGTGAGTACATGGTTATGGACATAGGCCCATTCCTCGCCGAGCAGATCCTTGGCATTAGCGATCAGTGCATCGAGATGCGTTTCGCGTTGTGCCTTGGCTTCGTCGTCGGAGCGTTCACTTTCCGGCAAACCGGGGGTGCCGACCAGCACCGCCGCTGCCGGATGTACGTAGCGGTCGCCGTGCGCGGCCTGCAGTTGGCTGGCCATTTCGCCGACGTAGTCGCCCTGATAGGCGTTTGGGGGGAAGGGGACGTTTTCGCCGAGCAAGGCTAGGTAACGCAACCAGGCCGAGAGGCTGAGAATGTCCATCTGGCGACCAGCGTCGTTAACGTAATACTCGCTCGTCACATTCCAGCCGGCAAAAACCAACAGGCTGGACAAGCTGGCGCCGTAGGCCGCACCCCGGCCGTGGCCGACGTGTAGCGGGCCGGTTGGATTAGCCGAGACGAATTCCACCTGTACTTTTTTGCCGCCACCGGCCGTCGAACGACCAAAATCCTCGCCCTGCGTTAAAACGCTGCGGATGACTTCCAGCTTGGCCGCTGCTTGCAAGGTGAAGTTGATGAAGCCGGCACCGGCAATCTCGGTTTTGCTGACGAAGGGCGATGCGGGCAGCGCGGAAACCAGTGATTGCGCCAGCTCGCGCGGATTACGTTTCATCGAGCGCGCCAGTTGCATCGCCAAGTTACAGGCAAAATCGCCATGTGTCGCTTGTTTGGGTCGCTCCAGCAGAATGGGCGTATCCCCCTCGTCGGGCGCGACGCTAGCGAGAGCAGCGCGCAGCAAGTCAGCGAGATGGGTTTTTATATCGTGGCTCATGGGCGTCGTAATCTTGAAATTGGGGCAGGGCGGGATTATACGATGTGCCGCCAAAGGCTGGTAAGTTGTGGGCAGGGTGTACGCCAGGTGCGCATAGTGTGTTCTGCGCTTGGTGCTGCAGGCGCTCGGACCGATTTTCCTGAAATTCGGTCAGGCGTTGTCCACGCGGCGCGATCTGTTGCCGCTCGATCTGGCCGACGAGCTAGCTAAATTACAGGATCGGGTACCGCCTTTTTTATCGGCGCTGACGCGGGTGCAGATCGCTCAGGCCTATTTGATGCGCGAAGTGGCCAACTGTTCGCCACTGCGCCGCTGTGCGCGGCGGATATCGAACAGACAGTCAATCCCAATAGCCATCCTCACAAGGACGCCAGAAACCACGGGTGCGTTCCCCGTTCGACCATTGCCAGCACAGTTCCGGGCTTGGTGGCGACGGTGGCGTCCCCCTAACCGCTGCAGTGATCACGGCACCGATGATCACACCGGCGATCAGGGCACCGGCACCGTTCCGTTCATTATGATGATGGTGGCGGCCATCTCGATAGACCTCCCGGCGAATTCCGCGACGCATCTCGCGTCGTTCGCGGGAAATGTCGCGCATACCGTCGCGTACCGCTTGCCTCGCTTCCTGGCGGCTGTCGGCCTGCAGTACTTCACGACGCATTTCGCGACGCTCACGGGCAATTTCTCCTATACCTTCGCGAAACTCTCTTCTTGCCCCCCAGTTCGTTGCATAAGCGACGTCATTGAGTGGCCCGATGATCCCCAGGATCAGGAACAGCGAGGGAAGCATTCGACTCTTGATTGGCTGTTTCATCGCAGCGCCTTTCATTTGCCCGAATGCTGCTTCATCGACTTCGCGAAGCTCGCCTTATATTCATCGCACTTAGACCGATCAATTGCCATCTGTGAACCGGCACCGAAGGAGGCTGCGTAGAAGAAAGCGTGGTCACTGCCGAACAGTCGAACGATCCCGGAATATGCCTTCAGCACGTCGTGCTCGACTTTGACCTGCCTATCCTTGTCGGAGCATTGATGGACGGCTCCCGAGGTAAAGCCAAAATTTCGGAGACCTGTATCGAAGTCGAGCGATTCGTCGCTATTTTGAGCACTGGCAAGGCTAGATAATGCAGCAAGGACGCAGAACAGTAATATCTTCATAATCGCCTCAGTTAACAAGAAATTGGAATCAAAAACTTCCGTCGTGCCAAGGAAAAGAGAGACTAATGGCTTGGCGACGGTCAATCGCGTCACAGTAATTGATGATGTGTTGAGAAGAAAGCCTGTAACGCCCAATTTGGGCAAACCGGGCACCGAAGCTCATCCGCCAAACAGCAAAATCGACGCGGAGCAGATTCCGGGCCGATTCGGGATAAACTCTCGCCTTCCTTTCTGAAGTTGGCCCACTCTCTCATGCGTCTATTTCGCCTCGCCAAGATCCTTCGTGTGTCGAGTCGCTATGGCCTCGACGAGATGATTCTCGAACAAGAGGCCAGCGGTCGCTTGGCCGCCTTGTCGCGTATTTTCCATTTCTGGCGACGCTTCGATGCGCCGCGTGCCGTGCGTTTGCGTCTGGCGCTGGAGGCGCTCGGGCCGATTTTCGTCAAATTCGGTCAGGTGTTGTCCACGCGGCGCGACCTGTTGCCGCCCGATCTGGCCGACGAGCTGGCTAAATTACAGGATCAGGTGCCCCCTTTTTCCTCAGCGCTGGCGCTGGCGCAAATCGAGCAGGCGTATGGCCGGCCGGCGCACGCGGTCTTCGCCGAATTCGACGCCGTGCCGGTGGCCAGCGCGTCGATCGCCCAAGTGCACTTCGCGCGCTTGCGGCCGGAGGACGGCGGTCAGGAGGTGGCGGTGAAGATTCTGCGCCCGGACATGCGCGGCGTCATCGCGCACGATCTGGCCTTGCTTGACACCCTGGCCAGCCTGCTGGAAAAGGTTTGGTCGGACGGCAAGCGTTTGAAGCCGCGCGAGGTGGTCGCCGAGTTTGCCAAATACCTGTACGACGAACTCGATTTGATGCGCGAAGCGGCCAACTGCTCGCAACTGCGCCGCAATTTCACCGGCTCGCCGTTGCTGCAAGTACCCGAAGTGTATTGGGACCAATGCACGACGACGGTGATGGTCATGGAGCGCATGCACGGTATTCCGATCAGCCAGACGGCGGCGCTATGCGCGGCGGGCATCGATCTGCCGGCGCTGTCGCGTGCCGGTGTCGAAATTTTCTTTACGCAAGTTTTCCGCGATGGTTTTTTTCACGCCGACATGCACCCCGGTAACATCTTCGTGGCGACCGACGCGCAGCACCACGGCAGCTACATCGCGCTCGATTTCGGCATCGTTGGCACGCTGACCGATGTGGACAAGAATTATCTGGCGCAGAACTTCCTGGCTTTTTTCCAGCGCGACTACAAGAGGGTGGCGCTGGCGCATGTCGAGGCCGGCTGGGCGCCAGCCGATACGCGGATCGACGAATTCGAAGCAGCGATCCGCGCCGTCTGCGAGCCGATTTTCGACCGCCCACTGCATGAGATTTCCTTCGGTCGCGTGTTGCTGCGCCTGTTCCAGACCTCGCGCCGTTTCAACGTCGAGATTCAGCCGCAATTGGTGATGTTGCAAAAAACCCTGCTCAATATCGAAGGGCTGGGTCGCCAGCTCGATCCGAATCTGGATTTGTGGAAAACCGCCAAGCCTTTCCTCGAACGCTGGATGAGCGAGCAAATCGGCTGGCGCGCCTTTAATAAGGGCCTCAAACAAGAAGCGCCGACCTGGGCGCGCACGCTGCCGCAGTTGCCGCGCCTGGTACACGAAGCGCTAGCGCAGCCCAGGGTGGTCGATGCGGCTCCGCTGCTCGCCGAAATCGTGCGCGGACAACGCCAGCAAAATCGCTGGCTGGGGCTGATCGTCATCTTGCTGGCCGCCTTGCTGGCCAGCCCGTATCTGTAAGTATTTGCGTTTGTCGCGTGGAAGTCTGTGCGTGGTAAAGTTTTCCACATGAACCTGCGCCCCAACCTGAACAGCATCACCACTCGCCTGATTTTATTGGGCACAGCCTTAATTATCGTCGCTGCGCTGCTGCGGGTTTTCCTGCTCACCGACTACCTGCGCAAAGATCTGACCGCCTTAAGCTCCACTCAATTGCTGACCCTGGCGAACTACGTGGCCAAAAATATCGACCACGACATTGTTGAGCGTCGCGCCATGCTGGAACGCCTGGCGGCGAACTTTCCCCCCGCTTTGCTGCACCACCCAGTGCTGTTGCGTACCTGGTTAAGCGAAAGGCAAGAAATTAATCCCGTCTTCTCACAGGGGCTTGCCGTTCTTACCCTCTCGGGAGAGCTGTTGGCCGACACCCCAGTCCGACCGGGTCGGAGCGAACTGTCGATGGAGAATCGCGAGTGTGTGCAACAGGCCATGCAGGGAGAATTTTCCATCGGTCGCCCTGTCCTGGAGCCGGTTTCCGCTATCCCCGTCTTGCCGATGGCGATGCCTCTGCGCGACGGTAACGGTAAAGTCGTCGCAGTTCTGCTGGGCGTCTCCGCCCTCAATTCACCGAATTTTCTCGACACCTTATATGAGACGCGGGTGGGTAATAGCGGTGGCTTGGTTCTGGTGTCGCCACGCGATAAATTGTTTGTCGGTGCTTCGCATGACAACATCGCGCTCATGCCCACGCCGCCGGAAGGTGTACATCCGCAGCACGATCAGGCGATGCGCGGGTTTCGCGGCATTGGAATCGACTTTAGGACGGGCATTGAAGAATTGGCGGCCATTGCCTCGGTGCCCAGTAGTGGTTGGTTTCTCGTCGCCCATCAGCCGACCGAGGAAGTGTTTGCCCCCATCACCCGCCTGCGTCGTTACATAGGCAAGAACGGGATGATGATTGCGCTGGGGTTTTTGTGCGTATTCGTATTTCTATTGCGCTACCTGCTGCGGCCGCTGAAACATGCGGCACAACATGC
>CAXNNH010000109.1:0-6062 GCA_964203325.1 Burkholderiales bacterium
TCCTGCGTTCAGATTCAAAGCGCTAAAAGATCGGTATGGAAAACTAGGGGGTTGAAGATGTCGTCGAAAATCATCACCCAATGGCGCCGCACCCTGGCTAGCCTGGTCATGTCGATGCCGCTGGCGATGCCGGGGTCGGGCGTCAGTTACGCAGCGAATAACGCGGACCATGACCGTGCCCGTCAAGCTGTTGAGGCCGGAGACGTTCTACCCTTGCGCACGATTCTTGAACGGGTCGAGCGTGAGTATCCCGGCCGGGTCATGGAGGTTGAACTCGACCGCGAAAAAGGGGAGTGGGTTTATGAGGTCAAGCTATTGCGTAAGGGAGGAGCCTTGATGAAGCTGAAGATTGACGCGCGAGACGGCACCATCCTAGGTTTCAAGGAAAAACATGACAAACCGCATCGTCCAGGAGAGCCTCGCTGATGCGCATTCTGGTCGTCGAAGACGAGCCAACTTTGGCTGCGCAACTTGCCGAGGGTATCAAGTCGGTCGGCTATGTCGTGGATGTTGCCTACAACGGGGTGGATGGACACTTCATGGGGGAAACCGAACCTTACGATGCCATCGTGCTCGACGTCGGCCTGCCGCAAATGGATGGCATCACGGTCCTTAAGAAATGGCGAGCGGCAGGGCGAACATTGCCAGTTTTGATCCTGACGGCACGTGACACCTGGCGGGAAAAAGTGGCCGGTATCGATGCCGGTGCGGACGACTACCTGACCAAGCCCTTTTACATGGAAGAGTTGCTGGCGCGGCTCCGCGCCTTGATTCGTCGTGCCGGGGGTCATGCCAGTACCGAGTTCGTTTGCGGCCCACTGACCCTTGATACCCGTAGTAGCCGTGCCAGTGTGGAGGGAACAGCCCTGACACTGACGAGCCATGAATACCGGGTGCTCGCCTACCTGATGCATCATCAGGGCGAAATCGTCTCCCGGGGAGAGCTGACCGAACATATTTACGCTCAGGATTTTGATCGCGACTCGAATACGGTCGAGGTCTTCATCGCCCGCTTACGCAAGAAACTGCCGTCGGGCATGATCGAAACGGTTCGCGGATTGGGCTACCGGCTCAACAAAGCGCAATGAACTTGACCCTCTTGCGCAACTCCTTGCGCATGCGTCTGTTGGCGGGGACGCTCATCTGGATAGGCCTTTCGATTCTGGTCGCAGGCTGGGGGCTTGGTCAACTCTTTCATCAGCACGTCGAAGCCCAGTTCGATGCGGAACTGAAAAACCATCTGGATCAGCTAACAGCCCAACTAATTCTGGACGATCAGAACCAGGCCCAAATTCGACTCCCTGCGAGTGACCCGCGCCTCAACAAACCCCTATCCGGTCTGTATTGGCAGATAGATCGAGTCGGCGCTGCGGGTGAGCATCCCGTCAAGGCTGTGTTGCGTTCTCGCTCACTGTGGGATGAGACACTGGCCGTGCCGACCGATGCTCTGGCGGACGGAGAAATTCACAAGCATCGGATCGAAGGCCCCCAAGAAGTTGCTCTAAGAGGGGTGGAACGTACCGTCAACATTGACACGCATTCCTTGAGGTTGGTGGTTGCGGCCGATGAAAATCTGATGACAGGACCGATTGCGGACTTCAAAGGCCATCTCTGGTTGGCATTGGGCCTACTGGGAATAGGGTTGACCTTCGCTGCCTCAATGCAAGTATTCGTCGGACTTGCTCCGCTGCGCAGCATGCAGGATGCACTGGGGCGCGTCCGGCAGGGCGATGCCCGATACATGGAAGGCACATTCCCGAACGAGATCATGCCGCTGGTCAATGAGTTCAACACGGTGCTAGCGCAAAACGCCGAGGTGGTTGAGCGTGCCCGAACGCAAGCCGGAAACCTTGCCCATGCGCTTAAAACGCCGCTGAGCGTCCTCGCCAATGCCGCCAATGCACCCGGAAAGCGGGATGAAGAACTCGCGAATCTGGTCGTGTCGCAGGTTGATGCCGTACGCAGGCAGGTCGATTACCACTTGACCCGGGCACAAGCTGCCGCATCGGTACAAGTTCCGGGTATGCGCACCGTCGTCGCGCCTGTCATCCAGGGGCTGGTGCGGGTCATGCAACGCGTGCATGCAGACCGTCATCTCGAATTTGTTCTGCTTCCTGATCACGCCAGTCTGGCATTCCGTGGCGAAGAGCAGGACTTGCAGGAAATTCTGGGAAACCTGCTCGATAACGCTGCGAAGTGGGCCCGGTCGCGGATCGAGATTCAAGTCAAAGACGAGGCTGGCAAACTTCGGGTGACTATCGATGACGATGGTAACGGCATCGCCCGGAACGAGCGGGAGCGCGTGCTCAAACGAGGGGTGCGTGCCGACGAGCAGGTTCCAGGCACGGGACTTGGGCTTGCCATTACCGTGGACTTGGCGCGAATGTACGGTGGAGATCTGGTGTTGGCCAAATCCTCGTTGGGCGGGTTGCAAGCATGGTTGGTATTGCCAGCAGTTTTCTGACTTTTCGATTGTACTTTAGCACTTGCCGGGCAGAAGATGCGGTTGCTTAACTCTGAGCTATTCAACGTGGTCGGCAGTTGCGCGAGTGGTAGCCGATCAATTGCCGCCCGACACCAGCCGACAGGCCAACGGCGGGATTGGTCGAGGTGCCAACCGTGAGTTGGCGCTCTGGGTGACGGCGCTACTCAGAGACCAGGCGTTCAACCTCAGACGTCTCGACCGGATGGGCACGTTTTTGTCTGACAGTCTCAGGAGGCGAACGACAGCAATCCGGCCGACAGCCGGCTGTCATCTGGGAGGCAAATATTTTTTGGTGTCACCGACAGGTTCAGATTGAATGCTACCTGCTGACAACGGCATGCCCAGTGTCGGGGCCACTTTGAAACCTGCCGGATAGTCAATTCCAGCATCTCGGCCTGACCCGCCGTTGGGTTCCCTACGGGAGTACGTTAGCAATGTGGCGGTATGCTGACCTTGAAGGCTTCTGCCCGCTGAAAGTCAGCTTGGGCTTATACTCGGAAGCTAATCTCGCAATTGTGATCGCTTTTCTTCTCGGCGCCATCTGATCCCTTCAAATGCTGATTTCAGTAGAGGCTAACATGAAAAAAAAGGCTGTATTTCCAGGACAATACCATCAGGGGCAAGGGATTCTATCTGAATTGCCAGAAATTACCTCGATATTCGGGGGCAACCCTTTGCTTCTAGCATCATCTTCTGTCAAAACAAAAATTTTGCCTGTTTTTGGAACAGATAAAATTACGTCTAGTATCCCCAATGAACTTTTCAGAGGTCAGTGCTGTGAGGATGAAATTGAAAGGCTTACACACATCGTCACCAACAAGAAAATCGACGTAATGATCGGTATGGGTGGCGGAAAAACCATTGATACTGCCAAAATTGTTGCCGACAGAGCCGGTATTCCGGTAATCATTGTACCAACGATCGCATCAACGGATGCGCCGTGTAGCGGTTGCGCGGTTGTATATAGCAATGACGACGTTTTTGAATCGGTGCAGTACCAGAAAAGGAATCCGACGGCTGTTGTTGTTGATATGAATATTATTTCCCACGCGCCTTCCCGTTTCCTGGTTTCTGGCATGGGTGACGCCCTTGCCACTTGGTTCGAGGCGCGATCCTGCGAAAGAACCCGCTCATTGAATGAGTGTGGCGGCCTGAGCCTCATGACGGGTTTGCATCTTGCAAAATTATGCTACGACATACTGCTAGACCAAGGATTATCTGCAAAAATTGCAAATGAAGCCCATATTGTTACTCCCGCATTGGAATCCATCGCCGAAGCCAATATCCTGCTGAGCGGTGTCGGATTCGAAAGCAGCGGACTCGCTGCCGCGCATGCCATCCATAACGGACTCACTGCACTCAAAGAAACGCATACATTCTTCCACGGTGAGAAAGTTGCATTCGGCGTCTTAGCGGGCCTCCATCTGACAGGAGCTGAACCCAAGGAGATTTCTCAAGTTTATTCTTTCTGCGAAAGCATTGGTCTTCCCACCACACTTACAGAAATTGGACTTGAAGACGTCGATACAGACAGTCTTTTTATAGCTGCATCAAAGGCCTGTGAACCAGGACAATCTATTCACAACGAAGCAGGAATTATCACCCCAACAATGGTCATGCACTCGATGATTATGGCCGATGCGCTGGGTCAAGCTAGGAAATCC
The DNA here is from genome assembly GCA_964203325.1 of Burkholderiales bacterium. Lineage (GTDB taxonomy): Bacteria > Pseudomonadota > Gammaproteobacteria > Burkholderiales > Rhodocyclaceae > JACQYA01. Next base: position 4,150 of record CAXNNH010000109.1, read on the forward strand.
CCTACATGTGCCCTATGAACTCCAAGGTTAAGCCTATTTTCCATGTGCTCTCATTTATAGCACTATCCCTTTCTCTTATACCCTATTGTTTTGCTGAATCAAACAAACGATTAATTGACTTAACGTTTCCATTTTCGGTAGATTCTATCTACTGGCCTACAGACAAACCCTTTACGCCAACTATTGTAGCGAAAGGTATATCTGAAGGCGGCTACTGGTATGCCTCCAATCAATATGCGGCATCTGAGCATGGGGGCACTCATGTTGACGCACCCATTCACTTTTATGAACAAGGCCGTACTATCGGCCAAATCCCCCTCCAGGAATGGATCGGACCTGCGGTCAAGATCGATGTCACAAAAGAATCTACCGCAAATCGTGATTATCTACTTTCGGTAGACGATATCCTTTCCTGGGAAAAGAAGCATGGCCTTGTTCCGCAGGGTGCATGGGTTATCATGCAGAGTGGTATTGATGGTAGTTATTACCCAAAGAAGAAGGAAGTTCTAGGCACTGATAAAAGCGGAAAAGCGGCTATCGCAGAGCTGCACTTTCCTGGATTTTCGCCGGAAGCAGTGAGCTTTCTTCTGGCGAACAGATCAATAACGGGAATTGCGATTGACACGCCCAGCATTGATCCCGGAACGTCAAAGGACTTCCAGGTCCATAGAAGGCTTTGTAGCGCTCAAAAGCTCGCGTTGGAAAATATTGCAAATCTTGACAAGGTCCCAGAATCAGGCGCCACACTTTTTGTAATCCCCATGCTAATCAAGGACGGCACAGGCGCCCCAGCCCGCGTGTTTGCAGAACTGCCATGACGCAGTGAGTGAACACTGAGGAGGCCTCGAAAATGGGGTCTGGGGCGCAGTGGAACGGTTATGGAAAGTTCAGCATAACCGTTCCACTGCGCCTCAGACCCCGTAGACAAGCTAAATTTTGGAGGTCAAAAAAGGACGAAAAACCACGCCCGCTAGGACTTTACGAAAATTTCTATGAAACTTTCGTGTCGTTTGTTTAAACGCACCCAGCCTTCAAGAATGATGGGCCGGAATTGCGGCTCAGCTTTTTTCTCGTTGCAGCCACTTCAACAAAGTCTCGAACAACTTGTCCGGATCGACCGGTTTGCCGATATGATCGTTCATCCCCGCCTCGATGCAACGCTGGCGATCTTCCTCAAAAGCGTTGGCGGTCATTGCCAGAATCGGGGTACGTGCCCGGCCAGGAAGGCCACGGATCGCCTGCGTCGCCTCAATGCCGTTCATGCGCGGCATTTGCATATCCATCAGAATCAGGTCGTAATCGACGTACTCGGCCAGGTGCACCGCTTCCAGTCCATCCGCCGCGAGGTCGACCGCAAGCTCCGCCTCCTCGAGAAGCCCGCGCGACACTTCCTGATTGACCGGCTCATCCTCGACCAGCAGGATACGCGACCCTGCGTAATTCGCCTTCAGTTTTTCTTCTGCTGACGAGGCATCCGGCCCAACCGTAGATTCGATGCGCCGATCCGTTTTCTCCAGGCGTACCGTGAACCAGAAAGTGCTTCCTGCGGCGGGCCGGCTGTCCACCCCGATATCGCCACCCATCATCAGGACTAGACGTTTGCTGATCGCAAGCCCCAGGCCAGTGCCGCCATATTTTCGCGTCGTCGAACCATCGGCCTGTTCAAAGGCGGTAAATAGCCGCAGCTGATCTTCCGCAGATATCCCGATACCGGTATCGCATACTTCAAAGCGCAACAGTGCATCGATAGGGCTCTCTTCAAGCAGCCCGAGCCGTATGGCAATGAAACCTTCGGCGGTAAATTTGATCGCGTTGCCGACCAGGTTGAGCAAAATCTGGCCAAGGCGCAAGGAATCGCCCTGAAACGTCTGTTCGGCCAGTTCGGCAGACGCTTCAATCAGCAGCGTCAAACC
>CAXNNH010000110.1:0-6054 GCA_964203325.1 Burkholderiales bacterium
GAGCTTGGCCGACTCGAATCCAGAGTCCCACTGGAATGTGGCCAAGGCGGCGCTGTCGAAGTGCTACTTCGCCCTGACGACATCATTCACGACGATCAGAGTCAGCAAAAAGCCTCTGTGCTGCATAAGGCCTTTCGCGGAGCCGATATTCTATACACCCTGCAGCTCGATAGCGGGGCACACGTCTTGTCGCTGGTGCCGTCGCACCACAATCATGCACTCGGCGAAAAAATTGGCATCAAACTTGACATCGACCATGTAGTGACGTTTAAGACCGGTGAGCGCAAGCCGTCGGCAGACGGTGCTATCACAAGCTTTCCGCGATGATTCCTTGGCTTGAAGGCGATGCTGCATTTCCGCCGCTGTCGCTGGCACTGACCGTACCCAACGGGCTGCTCTGCGCAGGTGGCGAGCTTTCCCCGGAACGCATTGTCGAAGCGTATCGGGGTGGAATCTTTCCTTGGTTTTCAGAAGGACAGCCAATTCTCTGGTGGAGCCCCGATCCGCGTATGGTGCTCTTTCCGTCCGAGTTCAAAATTTCGCGCTCCTTGCGTCGGACATTACGAGCGGGGCATTACGAAGTTCGCCTGGACAGCGCCTTCTCGGCAGTCATTACTGCCTGCGCCGAAACGCCACGCGCCGACCAGGACGGCACATGGATTACGCTGGAAATGCAGGAAGCCTATCTACGCCTGTTCGAGCTAGGTATTGCTCACTCGGTCGAGACCTGGGTTGACGGACAATTAGTCGGTGGCCTCTACGGTCTATCGATCGGGCGCATGTTTTATGGAGAATCGATGTTCTCCCTCGTCACCGACGCATCGAAGATCGCAGCGGCTCATCTTGCACGTTTTATTGAGGGGCGAGGATTTGGCATGATAGATTGTCAGATGAACACGTCGCATCTCGCATCGCTCGGTGCTCGTGAAATAGCTCGCTCCGACTTTATGCGACAACTCAAGGCATTGATCGCCATCGAATCGCCGGCCACGCACTGGTCGACCGACGAGGCGAGCCAGCCTTGGACCTAGGAAGCCCTCCAGAATGATGTCGCGCATCAACGACCCCGAACTGACCTTCTCGCTACTGCAGTATTACATTACGGCCCCTTATAGCTGCAGCTATCTGCCCGACGAAAAGGCGCGCTCGCAGGTCGCCACGCCACCGCACCTAATCACAGGGGAGTTATATGGCGAACTGGTACGTGCCGGTTTCCGCCGCAGTGGCGTGTTTACTTATCGCCCACATTGCGACAACTGCCGCGCCTGCGTTCCAGTTCGCCTGCCGGTCTCCCTTTTTTACCCCAATCGTAGTCAACGACGCGGCCTCAAGGCTCACGGATCGCTGCAGGCACGCGAACTCCCCCTGGATTTTTCCTGTCAGCATTATGATCTTTACCTCCGCTACCAGGCCGCGCGTCATGCCGGTGGCGGCATGGATCAGGACAGCGATCAGCAATATTCGCACTTTCTACTGCAAAGCCGAGTGGATACACGTCTGATTGAATTTACCGATCCGTGCGACAATGATGCTTTACGCATGGTTAGTATCATCGATGTATTGGACGATGGACTATCCTCCGTTTATACTTTCTATGATCCCGATGTGCCTGGAGCAAGTTTTGGCACCTACAACGTTCTCTGGCAAATTGAGCAATGCGTTGTCAATGCGCTTCCTTATCTATACCTTGGATACTGGATTCGCAATAGTCCGAAGATGAGCTACAAGTCCAATTTTCGTCCGATTGAAGGCTTGTTTGACGAAGAGTGGCGAGATCTCGACACACATTTCACCGGGCATTGAGTTTTCGAAGTCTCTCGGGCTTAAGTGCTTAGACCATCTTCTCCGCTTCGGGACTACTCCGTGCCGACTGCCTTCACAAGCATCCAACGCTTGCGGTAGATTGTTTTTTCTGATATTTAATGCTTTTTTTGCAAACACGGACGGTTTCAGAATATGGCTGAAGAATTGCTGCACAAACATTTCGCCCCCTATGCACCCAAGAAGGGCGAGGAATACATGAACGACAAACAGTTGGCTCACTTCCGCACCATTCTCGACACATTAAAGCAGGAGCTGATACAAGACATTGAACGAACAGTGCATACGATGCAGGATGAAGCTACTGTTTTTGCCGACCCTAACGACCGCGCCAGCCAGGAAACCGACATCGCACTTGAGCTGCGTAATCGCGATCGGGAGCGCAAACTCATCAAGAAAATCGAGGAAACCCTCGCGCACATCGATGACGGCGAATACGGTTTCTGTAATAGCTGCGGCATTGAAATCGGGCTGAAGCGACTGGAGGCGCGCCCCACCGCAACGCTGTGCATCGACTGCAAGACACTTGAAGAGGTGCGCGAAAAGCAAGTCGCAAAATAGGACTGCCCGCAAAAATTCGATGCACCTCCTTTTTTTGGGAGGAGGCAAAAAAAGGACGCCGAAGCGTCCTTTTTTGTGGCCCTGTTGCAGAGCTATGCCGATTACTGTGCCGACTGAGGTGCTGCAGCGCCCCCCTCTTCCGGCGTCAGTGCCTTCATGGACAGGCGTACACGACCCTTTTCGTCGGCTTCCAGTACCTTAACGCGTACCTTCTGGCCTTCCTTGAGGTAATCAGAAACCTGACTGACGCGCTCGTTGGCAATCTGCGAAATATGCAGAAGACCATCGCGGCCCGGCAGAATGCTGACGATAGCACCGAAGTCGAGCAGTTTGAGTACCGTGCCTTCATAAACCTTACCCACTTCAACGTCGGCCGTAATGGCCTCAATACGCGCCTTGGCGGCATTGGCGGCCTCACCGCTGACCGATGCAATGGTAATCGTGCCATCTTCCTTGATGTCGATCGTAGTGCCCGTCTCTTCGGTAATGGCACGAATGACCGCCCCGCCCTTGCCGATCACGTCGCGAATTTTTTCGGCATTGATCTTCATCGTGTAAAGACGCGGTGCGTACGTTGACACCTCTTCGCGATGACCGGTCACCGAATGTTGCATTTCCCCGAGAATATGTAGACGCGCCTCTTTCGCCTGAGCCAGGGCAACCTGCATAATTTCTTTAGTGATGCCCTGAATTTTGATATCCATCTGCAGTGCGGTGATACCGCCTTCGGTACCGGCTACCTTGAAGTCCATATCGCCAAGGTGATCTTCGTCGCCCAAAATATCGGTCAGCACAGCAAAACGATTACCTTCCTTGATGAGGCCCATGGCAATCCCGGCGACGTGTGCCTTGAGCGGCACGCCGGCATCCATCAGGGCAATCGAACCGCCACAAACGGAAGCCATCGAACTGGAGCCATTCGATTCGGTGATCTCGGAAACCACACGCATCGTGTAGGAGAAGTCTTCCTGCTTCGGCAGCACGGCCAATAGAGCGCGCTTGGCAAGACGACCATGACCGATCTCGCGTCGCTTCGGCGACCCTACGCGGCCACACTCGCCGGTTGCATAGGGAGGCATGTTGTAGTGCAGCATGAAATGATCGCGATACTCGCCCGAAAGAGCGTCGATCACCTGCTCATCGCGACCCGTACCCAGTGTTGCCACCACCAACGCCTGCGTTTCACCACGGGTGAATAGCGCTGAACCGTGGGTACGCGGCAAAACGCCCGTGCGAATGCTAATGGGGCGAACCGTACGTGTATTGCGCCCATCGATGCGAGGTTCTCCACTCAGGATGCGACCACGAACAATCCTGGCCTCGATGTCGAAAAGCATGTTTTTGACGGTATTAGCGTCCGGTGCTCCATCGCCGACCGTCAGCACGTCAACCGCCTTGGCAACAATTTCCTTGACGCGCTGGCTACGCTGCTGCTTGCTGGTAATGCTATAAGCTTCCTGTAGATCGGCTTCGACCAGTTCGTTCAGTTTGGCGATCAAGGCTTCATTTTTGGCAGCAGGCTCCCACTCCCACTCCGGCTTGCCCGCTTCGTCGACCAGCTCGTTGATGGCATTAATGGCAGCTTGCATCTGATCGTGCCCAAAAACCACTGCGCCGAGCATGATTTCTTCTGACAACTCCTGCGCTTCCGACTCGACCATCAGCACTGCAGATTGTGTGCCGGCAACAACCAGATCCAACTGGGTCGATTGAAGCTGGGTTTTAGTCGGATTCAATACGTACTGGCCATTGATATAGCCTACGCGAGCCGCACCGATCGGACCATCGAAAGGAATTCCAGAGATCGACAGCGCCGCTGAGGCGCCGATCAACGCAGGAATATCAGGATCGATTTCCGGGTTGAGCGACATCACGGTCGCCACAACCTGTACTTCATTGACAAAACCTTCCGGGAACAGCGGTCGCAGTGGACGGTCAATCAAGCGCGAAGTTAGCGTCTCTTTCTCCGAAGCACGCCCTTCTCGTTTGAAGAAGCCACCGGGAATTTTGCCGGCCGCGTAAGTTTTTTCCATATAATCGACGGTCAGAGGGAAAAAATCCTGACCGGGTTTTGCCGTCTTGGCACCAACAACGGAAACCAGCACAACCGTATCATCAACCGACACCATGACGGCACCACCGGCCTGGCGAGCAATCTCGCCGGTTTCCAGTGTGACCTGGTGGGCACCATAGGCAAAAATTTTCTTGGCAACGTTAAACATTATTCCCTTTCTCTCTCAATAGTTCGGCACTCATGTACCCACAAAACCAGTCCGCAACTGGAATGCTGTACCGTAATGGTACAAATGGGTACAAGGTGACTACAACTGTAAAAACAAGAACAGCGGTACAGCCTGCAAAGTGGCTGTGCCGCTGTCGTTGATTCGTATTGTTTGCATTCCCGACCGCGTAGCGGTTCGGCGCGTGAAGCGTGAAATTACTTGCGCAGGCCGAGACGGGCAATCAGTGCGCGATAGCTGTCGACATTGGTACGTTTCAGGTAATCGAGCAGCTTGCGGCGACGGCTGACCATACGCAGCAAACCACGGCGCGAATGATGATCCTTGACGTGCTCCTTGAAGTGACCGGTGAGGTCATTGATGCGAGCAGTCAGCAACGCCACTTGGACTTCGGAAGAGCCGGAGTCACCCACAGCACGCTGGTAATCGCTCATGATCTGCGCTCTTTGCGCAACATTGATAGCCATATCAAACTCTCTTTCATAAGAAAACGACGCAGCCCCAGTTTGATAGAGCCAACGCCTGATTAATAAATGTAAAAATCGCTTGGCGAAGCGAGGGCGGAGTATAACTTGTTGAATACTTGGATGACAAGGTGTTTTAGCGGCAGCAGCGCACTCTGTGCATCCCGCCAATCTTGCTCGAATCGTATAGAATCGCCGCATCGTTAATTGTTCTGATTGTTCACTCAGGCCATTTCAAACATGAATTATTGTAGCCAATGCGGATCGCCCGTCAGCCTCCGCGTCCCGGAGGGCGACAGTTTGCCGCGCCATGTTTGTGTGCGCTGCAACACTATTCACTACCTCAATCCGAAATTGGTGGTCGGCTGCATTGCCGAGTGGGACGGAAAAGTTTTGCTTTGTCGCCGTGCCATCGAACCGCGCTACGGCCTGTGGACGCTGCCTGCAGGATTCATGGAAAACGGCGAGTCGACGGCGCAAGGGGCAATTCGGGAAACATTGGAAGAAGCCTGCGCTCGCGTACAAACCGACGACCTCTTTTCGCTGGTTAACGTGCCGTATATCAGCCAAGTACATCTCTTTTACCGGGGGCGTTTGCTCGAACCCGAGTTCTCCTCGGGCGTTGAATCGCTCGAAACAGCACTTTTTTCTGAAGCCGATATTCCCTGGCATGAAATCGCCTTTCGCAGTGTTGCGCTCAGTCTCAAGGCTTATTTTGCCGACCGCAGCACCGGCAGCTTCGCCTTTCACGAAAACGACCTACTGCCGGAAAATGGCTACTAGTGTCTAATTGCATTAATAGGCATTATTAACTACCAGACCTCCATCGGCATCATGGAATGGAGGCGGTCATGTCGAGGGTTGCTACGGCGATTGACTGTAGTGAAAAGGACAGGAAGGAACTGGAGCGGTTGAGCAATAGCCGGACAGATGAAGCGAGGATGGTGGAGCGCGCCAAGATTATTGTC
>CAXNNH010000111.1:0-6025 GCA_964203325.1 Burkholderiales bacterium
AGGCTGTCCGCCGGCATTGGGCGGGCAATGACGTAACCTTGCGCGAAGCGACAACCGAGTTGCAGCAGCAGGTGGCCTTGTTCAATGTTTTCGACGCCTTCGGCGATGACTTCGCGGTTGAAAGCCTGAGCGATTTTGATGATGCCTTCGACAATCGCCCGGTCTTCCGGGTCGTCACGCATGTCGCGCACCAAGACTTGATCGATCTTCAATACATCGACCGGCAAGTGCTTGAAGTAGGCCAGCGACGAATAGCCGCTACCGAAGTCATCGAGCGCTACCCGCACACCGAGCGCTTGGCAGGACCTGACGATGCTGGCCACTTGCTCGATGTTGGCCAGGGCCGCCGACTCCAGCAACTCGATTTCGAGATCGGCGCCGACGACGCCGGGATGGCGCAGCAGTGCTTGCGCCAGATTCTCGGCAAACGCCGTGTGTTGCACATCGCGCAGCGATAGATTGACGCTGACCGGCAGATGCAGCCCCTGCGACTTCCACTGGGCGACCTGTTTCAGTGCGCTATTCAGTACCCAGGCACCGAGGGGAATTTCCAGCGCCGAGCCGGCTATGGCATAGAGGAACTCAGCGGGGGCGAGCAACCCACGCTCCGGGTGACGCCAGCGGATCAGCGCTTCGGCACCGACCACCCGACCGGTCGCCATCTCCACCTTCGGTTGGTAGTAGAGAACGAAGCGGTCATTGTGCAGAGACTCGGTCAGATCGTCGATCAAGCGCCGGTAATCGCGTACCAGGCGATCATGCTCGGCATCGAACAGGTGGTAGCGGTTGCGTCCAGCCTGCTTGGCCTGATACAGGGCGTGGTCGGCATGGCGCAGCAGGAGATCGGGGGCATTATCGTCCTGCGGCAACAGCGTGACGCCAATGCTGGCCGAAACGCCAAGCCGATGCTCATTAAAATCAATCGGTGCCGCCACTTCTTGCAGAATGCGGCTCAGAATAGCGTCGCACTCTTCCACCCATTCCAGGTTGAGCAGCAGCAAGACAAACTCGTCGCCGCCCAGCCGGGCGACCGTATCGTCCTCGCGCACGCAGGCGGCGAGGCGGCGCGCGGCTTCGACCAGCACCGCGTCGCCTGCGGCATGGCCATAGCGGTCGTTGATCGGTTTGAAATTATCGAGATCGAGCAGGCAAATGGCGGCGATCTTGCCGGCTCGCCGGGTCTGGGCAATGGCCTGGCGCAAACGGTCGCCGAGCAGGCGGCGGTTAGGCAAAGCGGTGAGCGGGTCGTAATGGGCCAGGCGGTCGAGTTGCGCTTCGCGTTCCTTCAGGTGCGTAATGTCCGAGAAACTGCCGATGTAGTGGCTGATTTGGCCGACGCTATCCTTAACCGCCGCAATCGACAACAGCTCGGGATAGACCTCGCCGGCCTTGTTGCGATTCCAGACTTCGCCACGCCAGGCGCCGCTTTCCGCCAGCGATTGCCACATCTGCGCGTAAAAAGCGGCGTCCTGATGGCCGGAGGCGAGTATTTTCGGCGAGCGGCCGAGCACCTCGTCGCGCGTATAGCCGGTGATGCGCGTAAAGGCCGGATTGACATCGGTAATCAAGCCAGCGCTATCGGTGATGCTGATCCCTTCCTGGACGTTGGCAAATACGCTGGCCGCCAGGCGCAAATTCTCTTCCGCCGCAACGTCGGCTGTCGCATCGCTGATAAATCCATGCCATAAGCAAGATCCGTCCGCCTCGACCTCAGGCAGGGCGCTGCCTTGCCGCCAGCGTATCGCGCCATCGGCAAAGCGCACGCGATAACGCTGCCGCCACGGCTGTCCACTCAATGCCGACGCTCGAATCGACGATTCCACGGCAGCGCGGTCGTCCGGGTGCAGCACGGCAAACACCTGGGCCGCATCCTCACGCACTGCGTCGGCAGTCAGGCCATAAATGTCGCGAATGCCGGCGCTGGCGTAAGGAAAGCAGGAACGGCCGTCGGGCCGCAACCGGTACTGATAAACCATGCCCGGCACCTGCGCCGTGACATGGCGCAGCAACTCGATGCTCGATTGCAGATGAACACGGGATTGCTCAAGTTCTGCTTCGCTCTCCTTACGCTCGCTGATGTCGAGCATCAAGCCGCTCCAAACGGCCGGTTCGCCGGGGGGCGCAGCATTCGCTTGCGACGATAATTGAATCCACTTCAAACGGCCCGAGCGCGTCACGATCCGAACTTCCGCTGAAAAGGTCTCCCTCGCCCGATTGGCGGCCCCATCCTCTTCCTTGAGGCGCAGCAGATCGTCCGGGTGAACCAAGTGCCAAAACAGGCCGGCATCCGCCAGAAGATCGCTCTCGTCCAATTCGAGAAGGTCGCGGCATTTTGGCCCCACGTAGAGAAATTGGCTGCTGCCATCCGCATGCAAGACGTAGTCATACAGCATCGCCGGTATGGTCGCGGCGATGCGGCGATAATGGCTCTGGCTTTCGGTGAGTTCATCGGTACGCTCCACGACGCGCTGCTCCAGCCTGGCGTGTTCATCGACCAGGGCCGCGAGCGCACGGCGGCGCTCGGCTCTGCTGCGCAGCAACAGGACGATCAACAATGATTGCAGGGCCAGCACAACGAGGATGCCGCTGATCGGCCAGCGGTAGATGGTCCAGAGCGAGGCTTGCCGGCCGATGATCGTATGCGGGTTTGGCAGCTTGTCGTCGGCAATCCCCCAGCGTTGAAGTTGCCGGTCGTCGAATTGGTAGCCTTTGACAATAGCATCGATCTCCGCGCTGTTTTGCGGCAAGGGCAGCCCCAGCGCGATGCGGGCCATCAGCGAACCGACGCGGGATGCGCTGATCAGATAGCCGCCGACAATGCCGGTGCCGAGGAAGGTGTCGTGATGCGCAAAAATCGGCGCCGTGGCGACTTCGGCGAGTTTGGCCGCCACGTCGCGGGGAATCTGCCGCGCGCCGAGGCGATCCTGAAATACCGGCAGGTAAAGCACAGCGCTGCGCAGCGGCAGCGTGCGCGCCTTGGCGTAAAGTTCGTCGAAGCTGAAATCATCGAGAAATTCGACCGGCACTGGGGGCGACAATAAGGCAGCGGCGGCCATCACTTCCGTTTTACTGCGACCGGAAAAGCTTTTTGTATTATCGAGCACCACCAGAATCCGCTCACGATCCGGCATCACCTGGAGGATGGTGTGCAGCGCCCGCCCCGGATCGTCTTCCACCGCAAATACCCGCTCAGACGGAATGTCGCCTGAAATACTCTCTGGAAGGGTGACATTGACCGCATAGCGCTGCGCCTTGGGGAAAAGTTCGGGATGCCGGCGGAGAAAATCCGTCGCACTGCGGGACTCGGCAATCACGGCATCCAGGGGCACCTGCGCATATTTATCCTGTAAATAGACCGCCAGCCCGGAATCTGAAGTCTTGGAAGTCTTGATGCGGCCGGCGTCGAGGCGCTGCTCGTAAATTTCGGGCCGCTCGTCCACCGGCACCTGTTGCAAGCGTTCCGTCATCCCGGCCCTGACCCCCGCCTGCCACGGCATCTGGTCGTGCCAGGAATAGAGGATCAGCACCTTTGGCGGCGGCGAAGTGGCAGCGAGCGCCAGCGGCCAGCCGCCGATGCCGCAACAGCAAGCCAGCCAGCAGAGCACCTCCAGAGCGCGCCGCAGCAGGCGAGCATCATTTATCGGGCGGAACGTATCGCTTTCGTCCGAAATTTTTGGGCGGGGCATCATCTTTAGAACCTCTCTGAAGCTAGCACAAACCGATGGCGGAGCGGCCTTGGCCGCTCCGATAAAACCCGTCGAATCAAGCACGAATATAAGTGGCATCGGGCTGGAGAGCCGCATGGAACAACGATCTACAGAGGAATGCCTCGAAGAGTGGCGACAACAGGGCTTCTCCGGGCATCCCCTCTGTAGATCGAGCACTGGCGCGGCCTGCAGAGGAGGTGTGCGGCCAGAAAAAGCCTTTAGTCCCCCTCCCCTTCGACTGCGACAAGCGCGGCACGCGCCTCACCGCTCGGCAGCTCGAACCAGAATTCGCTGCCCTCGCCCGGCACGCTGACGACGCCGATCCGACCGCCCATGCGCTCGACCAGGCTCTTTGAGAGAGCCAGGCCGATACCGGTTCCTTCGACCTTGTCCGCCGTCTGGCGCAGGCGTGAAAAAGGCTGAAATAGCTCGGCTTGGTCGTGCGCAGCGATGCCGGCGCCGGTATCGCGCACCACAATGTGGCAGAACGCCCCGCGCTGCGTGCAGCCGACCGTTATCGTGCCCTTGTCGCGGTTGTATTTAACGGCGTTGGACAGCAGGTTGAGCAGGACTTGTTTGACGCGAATACGGTCGGCAAAAACATGTTTTGTGGCACACAAACTCTCCTCCTCGACCCTTAGTGCGATACCCCGCCGCTGCGCCTGTGGCTTGAGCAGAGCCAAAGATTCACGAATCAAGGGAGCGAGCACAACCTCTTCCATGGTCAGGCCCAGATGGCCGGTTTCGATCTTGGCCAGATCGACTAGGCCGCTAATCAGCTCCAGCAAGTGTCGTCCGCCACGTTCGATGGCTCCCAGCATTTCCGCCTGATCGGGGCTGGGCGGTTGCGTGCGATCAGTTTGTAGCAGTTGCGAAAATCCGAGGATGCTGTTGAGCGGTGTTTTTAGTTCGTGGCTCATGTGCGCGAGAAAGACTGTTTTTGCCTGGCTGGCCGCCTCGGCCTCGGCTTTGGCCACCATCAGTTGCGCCTGCATTTCCTTAAGCAGTGTGATGTCGGTACGCACCGAAATGTAACGCACCGGCAAGCCACGATGGTCAAGTTGTGGCGTGATGGTGGCATCGACCCAGTAATCGCAGCCATCCTTGCGCCGGTTGCAGAGCTCGCCATGCCAGGTGCGGCCCCGGCTGATCGTCTCCCACATCCTCTGGAAAACCTCCGGCGGATGCCGTCCGGATTTTACGATGCGATGATTGGCACCGAGCAGCTCGTTGGCGCTATAGCCCGAAACATCGCAAAAGCGCTGGTTGGCGTAGAGAATATTGCCTTCAAGATCGCCAATGCTGACGATGCTGTGCTTGTCGATGGCCAATTCGATGCGCTGCAGGTGTTCGGCAACGCGCTGATATTCCTGGCGGCTGCGCTTGAGCATGCGCGCACGTTTGGCGCGGGCGAGGACGGCGGCTTGCAACACTTCGACGTTAACCGGCTTGGTCAGAAAGTCATCCGCCCCCAGATCGAGTGCTGCCATCTGCCGCTGGATATTGGTCTCGCTCGACAGGAAGAGAATCGGCGTATCGGCCAGCGACTCGTCCTGGCGCAGCACGGCCGCCAGTTCGAGGCCGTTGCAGCCGGGCATATACAAGTCGGTCACGATCACGTCGGGGGCAAACTCGGCAACCAGCGCCGGCGCGGCCAGCGGGTCGTTGAGGGTGCGCACCTCGACCGCTACCGCCTGTAGGGCGGCGGCGTAAATCGCGGTCATTGCCCGATCATCGTCGATGAACAGCACGCGAAAGGCGGCTGTCACGGTTTGCGCGGTGACGCCTTTGAGAATCGCGATCAGCCGTTCGCTATCGACCGGTTTTTTGAGAAAGCGCGTCGCGCCCAGGCGCACCGCCTGTAGCCGTGCCTGTACATCGTCGCCTCCGGCCAGGCAAAAGAGGTGCGGCGGCGGCGTGAAGCGCTCGCGCAGCGCCAAAATGGCTTCCCGCGTCTGGCTGTCGCGTTGGCACAAGGAAAGATCGGCAATGATCGCCGCCGGGTAGTCCTGTGCGCTGGCCTGCGCCAGCGCCTGCATTGACGCCAGTGGGCGCGGCGAGAAACCAGCCCGGTTCAGCATCTCCTGCAACATGGCAGCAATGGCGCGGCTTTCGATCAGAAGGGCGACCCGGTTGTTGCTAGTGCGCGCACTCGGCGCAATACGCGTCACCAAGGCTGAAGAGGGGAAAGACGGGTCGCTCGGCGCCTCCTGCGCATAAAGTTCGCGTCGCAAATTATCGAGCAGCAGGTGCAACTGCAAGCGATCCGGTTCATCGAGACAACGCTCGCGCATGCGCTCCAGAAAACTGGCCATCGA
>CAXNNH010000112.1:0-5982 GCA_964203325.1 Burkholderiales bacterium
ACAACAAGCCAAGTCCGACTCTGATCCCGACTCTGATCCAGGTTCCGATTCCGAGCAACTTTTACTCGGCGCGTCCAGGGCGATTAATTCTTTGAATCCTTTAAATTCATTGAATTTTTTCAACTCGCCCATCGCAATGCCAGCGCCGCCCCATGCCGGCCTGCTACAGTGGGTAGACACCCTGCGCCTGGCCAGCCAAGAGGCTGGCAAAAAACCGAAAGCCAAGGCCAAGGCGACGCAGGCGATTTATTACTTGCTCGGCCACTCGATCTATTATCAGTATTTCATTTTGCAAACCGTCAAAGGGCGTATCGATCCCGCTGCGCCGCAAAGACGCAGCACCACTACATGGAACGGTGGCGAGCGCTCCCTGCTCTCGCCACCACAATTCACTGACGACAGCGACACGGACATTTTTCGCCAGATGCTGAAGATCTGCGGCAAAGGTTACTTTGACGACAATGCGCCGCTGTCCGGAAAACCGGGGGCCGCCCTGCTGGCCGCCGCACTGGGCACCGGGCGCTGCTATTTCTGCCCGGACATGGCCCAACCGCACAGTGCCCCGCTAACGCTGCTGCGTGCCGGCCTGCCCCGCTACGGCGATATCACCTGGCAGTCCAACAAGCGCCAGCAGATCGTCCCGCATTTACTCACCCGACCGCCGTCCAGTATCCGGCTACCGCTAGTGCCGCCGTGGTACATCGACCCGGAATCCGGCGAAGCCGGGCCGGTCGACAGCAAGACCGCTGCCGTCCTGCTCGATGCCTTGTTTCGCCTGCCACCGCTCGACCCCGGCGATTTGCCGCTGGTCGCCAGCGCGCTGGCTGAACTGGCCCCCGACATCCCGCCGCCCCATGCCGACGCTGTCAATCACTTGCGCCAGATCGATGTCCCACTGCAACCGATCATTACCTTGCGCACGCAACCCTGCTGGGCTATCCGCAAGCATCGCCAGTACGTCAATACCTTTAGCAGTGGCTATTACGATTACGCACAGATCGTTTTTGTCTATGGTGAAACGCAACTACCAGCGCTCGATCCGCAAGACTACCTCACATTAAGCAGCGGTGAAACGGTACACGTCAAGCGCAACGATGCCGACGAAAAAGCGCAACTCGCCCTTCTCGCCAGCCTTGGCTTCCAACCGGTCGTTCCGAGCTGGATTTCCGTGGCCGGAGGCTTTGCCCCCAGCGCTTACGGGCTGGCAAGCGAGGCCGCCTGGCTGCCCTTCTCCTGCGAGATGGCGCCCAAACTGCAGGCTGCTGGCTGGCAGGTGGTTTTTTCCCACGAATTTCGCCATCACATCCTGACCGTCGATTCCTGGGACGCCAAACTTAGCGACAGCGAAGCGGGGTGGTTCGGGCTGGACATGGGCATTGTGGTTAACGGCGAGCGCCTGCCACTCGCACCGCTGCTGCATAGCCTGTTTCACAGCGACGGGCGCTGGCTGGACGGCGAGCGCATTGCCCACATTGCCGACGACGAAACTATCGAACTCACCGGCCCACAAGGCGGGCGCATCCGTCTGGCTGCCGAACGCATTAAGCCGCTGGCACACACACTGATCGATCTGTTCGACGACCCCCTCGGTAGCTCAACCTTACGCTTGTCGCGTGCCGATGCGGGGCGCCTGGCCAGCCTTGGCGATCTGCCGGACTGGAGGGTACACGGCACCCCCGCGACCCGCGAACTGGTGCACCGCCTGCAAGAAGCCGGTGGTACGCACACGGCCCGCCCGCCGCAAGGTCTGGCCATGACGCTGCGTCCCTATCAGCTCGACGGGCTAGGCTGGCTGCAATACCTGCGCGAAAACGTACTGGGCGGCATTCTGGCCGACGACATGGGCCTCGGTAAAACGGCGCAAACGTTGGCCCACCTGCTGATCGAGAAAGAAGCCGGTCGCCTCGACAAGCCGGCGCTGATCGTCATGCCGACCTCGCTGATTTTTAACTGGAAGCGCGAAGCCGAGCGCTTCGCCCCCGGTCTGTCCGTACTCTCGCTGCACGGCGCCCGCCGCGCCGAATATTTTGCCGCCATTCCCGAGCACGATGTTTGCCTGACCACTTACCCGCTACTCTGGCGCGACCGCGCGCTACTCGGCACCCACGCTTACCACCTGCTGATTCTCGATGAAGCGCAAATTATCAAAAATTCGGCCAGCCAGGCGGCGCAAGTGGTACGCCAGTTCCGCGCCACGCATCGCCTGTGCCTGACCGGAACGCCGCTGGAAAACCACCTCGGCGAACTGTGGGGGCTGTTCGACTTTCTGATGCCCGGCTTTCTCGGCGATGCCAAACACTTCACCGCTACCTGGCGTACACCCATCGAAAAGCAAGGTAACACCTTGCGCCGCGCCCTGCTCGCTCGCCGGATCAAACCCTTCATGCTGCGCCGCAAGAAAGACGAAGTTGCCAAGGAACTGCCGGAAAAAACGATCATCGTCCGCAGCGTCGAGCTTGAAGGTGGCCAGCGCGATTTGTACGAAACGGTGCGCAGCGCGATGGACGCCCGCGTGCGCGAAGAAATCGCCGCCAAGGGTTTCGCGCGCAGCCAGATCGTCATCCTCGACGCCCTGCTCAAGCTACGCCAAGTCTGCTGCGACCCGCGCCTGGTCAAGATCGACGCCGCCAAAAAGGTCAAGGAACGCGCCAAGCTCAATCTGCTGCTGGACATGCTGCCCGAAATGGTCGAAGAAGGTCGCCGCGTTCTGCTCTTCTCGCAATTCACCTCAATGCTCGACCTGATCGCCGAGCAATTGGTGAGCCGCAAGATCGATTTCGTCACCCTGACCGGTAACACCACCGACCGCGCAACGCCCGTCCGCCGCTTTCAGGACGGCGAAGTGCCGGTTTTCCTGATTAGCCTGAAAGCCGGCGGCACCGGCCTCAACCTGACCGCCGCCGATACCGTCATTCACTACGACCCGTGGTGGAACCCGGCGGTCGAGAACCAGGCCACCGACCGTGCCCATCGCCTTGGGCAGAGCAAAAAAGTGTTCGTCTACAAACTCGTCGTCGCCGGCAGTATCGAAGAAAAAATTCTCGCGCTACAGGAGAAAAAAGCCGAACTGGCGGCCAGTATTCTCTCGGAAGATCACGAAGGCAGCGTCAAATTTAGCGACTCCGACCTAGCCGCGTTACTCGAAGCCATACCGGAAAAGGGTCTCTGATCGGCAAGAACTCCTGGCATACAGAAGTACGCAGGAATACGCAAAAACACGCAAAAACGTGACGTTTAGCGCTTAACCGCTCGACACATCCTCTGCGAGCCGCGCCAGTGCTCGATCTACAGAGGGCCTGCCCGGAGACGCCCTATTGACGCCCTTCTCCAGCCTACCCCGCTGCAGATCGTTTATCCATGCGGCTCTCAGAGCATGCGTAGCCGAAGGCTGAAACGGAATCCGGGGCCAATCATTCGATCGCTAAAATAAAATTTAGCTCAATATAGAACTCATCCGGTCCTATATTGATGGGCAGCAGTACGGTTTGCCCAGAATAGTGATGAACGATCTCGTGCCCTTCTCCCAACAATAATTGGGGCGTCTGCATATCAAAATCATGCCCCCGTTCGGACAGAATGCGCTTGGCACCGCCCACCAGCATATTGGCCAGTTCTCCGGCCAGATCCACGGCATCGTTACCGACGCTGGCAATTTCATCCCCCAGCATACTGCGTGATATCTCTCGAATCGTCGGGAGCGTCAGCGATAGCGCGACGCTTCCACTGACGCCCTCGGCCCTCATTCCAATCAGACCGGAGACGGCGCCCTTTGCGGCATGGCCTTCTTTAGGCACCGGGATACCGGGTTTTATCTCCAGTCTCACCATCGTTGAAAAAATAGTGAACAGCGATTCCAGCAGGGCATGAATCACGACGACATCCATTTGACCACTGAACGACAAAACTGGAATCTGTAGCTCCTCTTTGTCTGCCTCACACTCCTGCATCATCATATTCTCCGATAATCTGCGCACTGATTTTGCGATGTTCCGATGTTGTATTGCCAGTCGAACGACGAACGATGAGTTAAATATGTCTCTGTCGCATCAAGAAATGCGGGGTTATTTTCATAATTCGTAACGGCTCAGGTAAATGCAGTTATAGGATTTGCGATGTGAAACACGCTGTCGATGGCCGCGAGACCGAATGATAGATCATATATAAATCATGCGGTTACAAACAATATCCCTGTGATCCAGAACAGCACGATTTCTGTAACTTTCTGTTTTAATTGAAAACTACCTACCTGAGTAGCCGCCATTATTCTTCAATTCTTCAATCATTGCTACATTGCGGCGCTCGCGAAGATACCTGTATTGGATAGTATGAGCCAACTTTACCGATCACCAGCGCTGGCTTTCCGGCATGCGTCTCTATCCGCTACACTATCGCCCTTTTCTGTAGCGTGGGCATCGGCTATGCCATCGTGGCCCGGTTGCGACCCGTTTGCGAAATGAGCAAGTAAAGCGTAGAGAGAAATGATACGTAGTGGTGATACGTAGCGCTGAGTAAGGCAGAACTGTTTTAGTCGATGAGTTGTACCGCGCCAGAGGGTTTGTTGCGTCCCGACGGTTTTGGCGGTTCCAGAAAAAAGGAGTGGGGAAAATGATGGACGGTCTGCCATTACTGTACGTTGCCGATGCCGATGCGACTTTTCGTGCTTCGGCGGTTGAAATTTTTTCTGCCGAATTCGACGTGCGCAGCTTTTCCGACGGAATTGCCTGCGTTTCTCTGCTCAGCGAAACTCCGCCTGCCATCCTGCTACTTTCGGCCAACCTGCCGGACGCTCCCGGTATTGAGCTTTGTCGGGATATTCGAAGCGACGGCCAGCTCTGTGATACCCATGTAATTTTATTACTGGGCAGCGACGCGACGCAGGAGACGATAGACGAAGCGCACGCAGCCGGGTGCGACGAAGCGTTGGCGCATCCAATCGATTTGACCAATCTGCGCCGCCATCTGCGCACCACTCATCGCCTGGCCTCCGAGCGTTCATCGTTCCGCCAACAGGCCAGTTATGCGCAAAAAGTCGCCATGACCGCGATGACGAGCATGGGCGAACTCGGCATGGTGCTGCAGTTTTTGTCGAAATGTTTCTCCTGCAATACGTTGAAGGAAGTGGCGCAGGAGGTACTGGTCACCCTGACGCATTACGATTTGAAGGGGGCCGTTCAGGTACGTGCGCCGCAGGATACGCTGACGGAAAGCACGTCAGGCGGCAACCCGGCCGAAGATGCCGTAGTGATCGAGAAGCTGCACGGTATCGGCCGTATTTTTGAATTCAGGACCCGAATGGTCATCAATTACGAGCATGTCTCGATCTTGATGAGTGATGTTCCTGATGACATGGAATTGCGTGGACGAATTCGTGACAATGTCGCCATGTTGGCCGAAGGAGCAGAGGCCCGCGTCAATTCCTTGCTCATCGAGTTGGATAACCGACGCAAGCAGGGCGGTATCCGCTATGCGCTGGGAGAAATACTTGGCATGACGGAAGAGTTGCGAGAGCATCAGCATTCCAGCCAGGAACGTGGCAAGTCCGCCGTCAGCGCGGTAATGGTTCGCTTCGAGACCGCTTTTGTCCGCTTGGGCCTGACCAGTGACCAGGAATCCGAGTTAATCGGCTTACTGGAAAACCTCCGCCAGGAAGTCGCTGGCGTCGGACTGAGCGCACAGGAAGTTGACCATAAATTGCAGCGCGTGACGCGTTCCCTGCAATCCATTGCCGAAGAACGGCTGTGATTTGCGCTGTCACCTAATGGAATAAGCTCGGCCGGAATGCCTTTTTCCTGCCCTTGACTTGCCTAAGATCGGTTGCACTGCGCCCGCCCAAACGGCCAGGGGACGGGTGCTATAATCCGCCTCCTTCTGGCACCCCACTCTTCACCAAACGGCTTACTGCATGGCGCTATTTACCCTCGGTATCAACCACCACACGGCACCGCTTTCGGTGCGTGAGCAGGTTGCGTTTCAGGCCGAGAA
>CAXNNH010000113.1:0-5916 GCA_964203325.1 Burkholderiales bacterium
GAGCTTAATCGCTCGGTACTGTTCTCGGACTGCCGCATCGGCTCCTATGCCAAGGTTGCCTGGTCGGTGTTACTGCCGGAGATTGTGATAGGTCGGGGTGCTCGCCTGACCCGCTGCATCGTCGACCATGGTTGTCGTATTCCCCCGGGAATGGTCGTCGGAGAAGATCCTCGTGCAGATGCGCGGCGTTTCCGCCGCAGCGAAAATGGTATTACGCTGATTACGCAGACCATGCTGGATCGGCTTACCTGAGCAATCGCCATGCACAAATGGCGATAAAAACCTGTAGTTCGGCAAGCTGGCAGTTCAGGAGACGGGGAAGCGAGGGTGTAGCTTGGAAAAATGTAAAGGTGGCGTTGAGATAAAATCGCTCCCTTCACTTTTCAGGGCGCTATCCGATGAGCAAGGCTTTTACCCGTGAGAGCAACGGTGAAGAAGTTGAAGACGATGACGGCTTGGACGTTTCTCTGCAGTTACCGCAAGGCACGCACAACTACATCACTCCGGGCGGGCACGCACGCCTGAAAGCTGAACTTGACTATCTTTTGCGTATTGATCGGCCAAGCGTTGTCGAAGCGGTGCATTGGGCGGCTTTAAACGGAGATCGTTCGGAGAATGGTGATTACATCTACGGTAAACGACGCCTGCGCGAAATTGACCGACGTATCCGCTTTCTGACCAAGCGCCTGGATATTGCCGAGATCGTCGATCCGGCGCGCCAAAGCTCGGCCAATCAGGTTTTTTTTGGGGCGACAGTGACGATCTGGGATGAAGCAGGCGGGGAGCAGACCTATCAAATCGTCGGCGTCGATGAAACCGATCTCGGTCGCAGTCGCATCAGTTGGGTGTCGCCGCTGGCTCGTGCGCTACTCAAGGCACGCGAAGGCGACTCCGTGCGTTTCCAAAGCCCGCTAGGCTGGCGCGAGGTAGAGATCGTGCGGGTCGAATACCGCCCTATCGACCCGTAATCATCAATCACGTTTCATTTTCTATAAAACTAGCCAATCGAATCGTGCACTGCCGCACCAAATACCTGCTGCTTGATGCGTAGTAATTCGTCACGGACAGCGGCGGCCTTCTCAAACTCAAGATTTTTGGCATATCCGAGCATTTCCTTCTCCAGTCGCTTGAGTTCGCGAGCAAGCTGTTTTTCGCTCATGGCGTCGTAATTCGCCTTGGGCTGGGCAGCTTTAAGCTCGCGCTGTTCGCTATCATTAGCGTAAACGCCATCGATAATATCCTTCACGCGCTTCGAGACGCCTTTTGGCGTAATTCCGTGCATTTCGTTAAAGTGAATCTGCTTGAGCCGTCGACGTTCAGTTTCGGCCATCGCACGACGCATCGAATCGGTAATCTTATCGGCATACAGAATGGCGGTCCCGTTAAGATGTCGTGCCGCCCGCCCGATGGTCTGAATCAGCGATCTTTCGGAGCGAAGAAAACCCTCTTTGTCCGCGTCAAGTATCGCGACCAGCGATACTTCGGGAATATCCAGCCCCTCGCGTAACAGATTGATACCGACGAGGACATCAAACTTGCCGAGACGCAGGTCGCGAATAATTTCGACGCGTTCGACGGTATCTATGTCCGAATGGAGATAACGCACGCGAATCCCGTGCTCCCCGAGATAATCTGTCAGATCCTCAGACATTCTCTTGGTCAGCGTGGTCACCAGAACGCGCTCTTCAAGAGCTACCCGCAAATTGATTTCCGAGAGTAGGTCGTCGATTTGTGTCGATGCCGGGCGAACAATGATGGTCGGATCGACCAGTCCGGTCGGACGAACAAGTTGCTCAACAACTTGACCTTGATGCGTTTTTTCGTAGTCGGCCGGAGTCGCCGAAACGAAAATCGTCTGGCGCATCAGCGCCTCAAATTCTTCAAATTTCAACGGCCTGTTGTCCAAAGCGGAAGGCAGGCGAAAACCATAGTTAACCAGGTTTTCCTTACGCGAACGATCACCCTTGTACATGCCTCCGACCTGTGAAACCGAGACATGCGATTCGTCGATAAACATCAAGGCATCCGAAGCAAGGTAGTCGATCAGTGTCGGCGGGGGTTCCCCTGCCTCGCGTCCCGACAAATAGCGTGAGTAATTTTCGATGCCCTTGCAAAAACCAAGCTGGTCAAGCATCTCCAAGTCGAAACGGGTACGTTGCTCAATACGCTGCGCCTCAACCAGGCGATTCTCACGATGGTAAAACTCGACGCGCTCACGCAACTCGTTCTTGATTTTTTCCAGGGCCTGTAGCACCGTCGCCCGGGGTGTAACGTAATGTGAGGAGGGAAAAATCGTAAAGCGCGTCAACTTGGACTGTAAATGTCCGGTCAACGGATCAAACAGTTGTAAACCTTCAATCTCGTCGTCAAATAGAGAAATGCGGATAGCGTGCTCGGCATGCTCTGCCGGAAACACATCAATGATTTCGCCACGCACACGAAAGGTACTGCGATGAAAATCAATCTCGTTGCGCTCATACTGCATCTCGCTTAAGCGCTTAATAACTTCACGCTGCCCCATGCGGTCGCCAACGCGCATGGTCAGAATCATCTTGTGGTATTCGTCACGGTCACCGATACCGTAAATGCACGAAACAGTTGCCACAATCACGCAATCGCGGCGTTCAAGCAGACTTTTGGTGGCCGAAAGCCGCATTTGCTCGATGTGCTCATTGATTGACGAGTCTTTTTCGATGAACAGATCACGCGCAGGAACATAAGCTTCCGGCTGATAATAATCGTAATAAGAAACAAAATACTCAACAGCATTATCGGGGAAAAAATCGCGAAACTCGGAGTAAAGCTGCGCAGCAAGTGTCTTGTTGGGCGCTAAGATCAGTGCCGGACGCCCGGTTCGCGCGATGACGTTGGCCATTGTGTATGTTTTTCCCGAACCCGTAACGCCTAGCAGGGTCTGGAAAGAAAGACCGTCTTCCAGTCCCTCGACCAATTGGTCAATAGCCGCTGGCTGGTCACCTGCGGGTAGGAACGGCTGATACAGCCGAAAGGGGCTACCTTGAAAGGTAACGAACGGTGTATTTTCGGGCGAGAGTGGCAAATTTGGCATGGTAGAATTATAGGTTGTTTCGGATTTGCCCGTGGCTAGCGAGTTCTTCTTGCCGAAGCGCGACCTTCCAACCCATATATTTTAGGAGTGACTATGAGTTCTTCGATCTTCGCCGCTGTAGAGATGGCACCACGCGACCCGATACTGGGCCTAAACGAGTCATTCAACGCCGATACGCGTGCCACCAAGGTAAACCTCGGTGTTGGCGTATATTTTGACGATAACGGTAAAATTCCGCTGCTCAATGCAGTCAAAATAGCAGAAAAAGCCCGTTTGGAAGCCATGCCTCCGCGCGGCTACCAGCCCATTGAGGGACCTGCTGCCTATAACCAGGCGGTACAAGCACTTCTTTTCGGGCATGAATCTTCCTTGCTTGCCGAAGGTCGTGTCGTTACCGCTGAAGCTCTGGGGGGAACAGGCGCACTTAAAGTGGGGGCTGACTATCTGAAGCGTCTATTGCCGCAGGCCACGGTTTATATCAGCGACCCAAGTTGGGAGAACCATCGCGCGCTCTTTGAATCAGCTGGTTTTCCGGTTGATGTCTACCCCTATTACGATGCGACGACCCGTGGGGTAAACTTTGACGCAATGAAGGAGAAGCTGAACGCGCTGCCTGCCGGCTCCATCGTTGTACTGCATGCCTGCTGCCACAATCCGACAGGGGCCGATCTTACCGAAGAGCAATGGCGCGAAGTGATTGCCGCCATTCGCGCGCAAGGTTTGGTGGCATTCATTGACATGGCCTACCAGGGATTTGCCGACAGCATCGCCGAAGACGCGTTGGCGCTCAATCTATTCGCAGCATCCGGGCTGCAATTCTTCGTTTCCAGCTCCTTTTCCAAGTCTTTCTCGCTTTACGGCGAGCGTGTCGGCGCCCTGTCGATTGTCACTGCCAACAAGGACGAATCGGCCCGCGTACTTTCGCAAATCAAGCGCGTCATTCGCACCAACTACTCCAACCCTCCCATCCACGGAGGTGCTGTGGTTGCTGCTGTGCTCGCCACGCCGGAACTACGTCAGATGTGGGAAGACGAATTAGCCGGAATGCGTGTCCGCATTCGTACCATGCGCGTCAGCCTCGTTGAAAAATTGAAGGCGAAAGGTGTTGCGCAAGACTTTTCATTTGTGGCACAGCAACGCGGCATGTTCTCGTACACCGGCCTCAGTCCTGAGCAAGTCGAACGCATGCGCAGCGAATTCGGCATCTACGCGGTCAGCACGGGCCGTATCTGTCTGGCAGCCCTGAATAGCAAAAATATCGACTATGTGGCGGAGGCCATCTCCGAAGTCATATAGCTTTTCGGCATCCAACACCGCTCAATTTCCCCTTTTGAAGCGGTGTCGTTCGGGCGGGTCATGTGCGAGGCTTCAACGCCTGGCACCATCACATGGTGCGGAAATAGGATATGGCAAAGTAGAATTACCCGCCCAAGATTCCCTGGGCGGGTAAGGGGTTTGCTGCGTTTAGTGGAACTGCTCTTCTTCAGTCGACCCGGTCAGCGCAGTCACCGATGAGGCGCCGCCCTGGATGACGGTGGTTACTTCGTCGAAGTAGCCGGTGCCAACTTCCTGCTGATGCGAGACGAAAGAATAACCACGATCACGCGCGGCAAACTCAGGCTCCTGCACCTTCTCAACATAGGCCGACATGCCGCGAGCGACGTAGTCTTGTGCCAGATCGAACATGTTGTACCACATCGAGTGAATACCAGCCAAAGTGATGAACTGGTACTTGTAACCCATGGCACCCAGCTCCTTCTGGAACTTGGCGATGGTTGCGTCGTCCAGATTCTTTTTCCAATTAAACGACGGCGAGCAGTTGTAGGCGAGCATCTTGCCCGGGTGCTTGGCATGCACGGCTTCGGCGAACTTGCGGGCAAATTCGAGATCCGGCGTGCCGGTTTCGCACCACACGAGGTCGGCGTATTCGGCGTAAGCAACAGCGCGCGAGATGGCTTGATCCAGCCCCTTGCGCGTCTTGTAAAAACCTTCGGCAGTGCGCTCGCCGGTGACGAAAGGCTTGTCGTTTTCGTCGTAATCGGAGGTCAGCAGGTCCGCCGCTTCGGCATCGGTACGGGCGATAACCAGGGTCGGTACGCCGCAGCAGTCAGCCGCGAAACGGGCTGCGATCAGCTTTTGTACGGCTTCCTGGGTCGGCACCAGCACCTTGCCACCCATGTGGCCACATTTTTTAACGGAAGCCAGTTGATCTTCCCAATGCACGCCGGCGGCACCGGAGCGGATCATCGCCTTCATCAGTTCGAAAGCATTCAGCACGCCGCCGAAACCGGCTTCAGCATCGGCCACGATAGGCGCGAAGTAATCGATGTACCCCTTGTCGCCCGCGTTAACGTTTTTCGAGAACTGGATTTCGTCGGCACGACGGAAGGAGTTGTTGATGCGCTCAACAACTTTCGGCACCGAATCCACGGGATACAGCGACTGATCTGGATACATTGAGGCGTAGGAGTTGTTGTCGGCCGCCACTTGCCAGCCCGACAGATAGATGGCCTTGACGCCGGCCTTAACCTGCTGCATGGCTTGACCACCAGTCAGTGCGCCGAGGCAGTTAACGTAAGGCTCGTTGTTGACCAGATCCCACAGCTTCTCGGCACCGCGACGGGCAAGGGTGTATTCAATGGGGAATGAACCGCGCAAACGGACGACTTCGGCAGCGCTATAACCGCGCTTGATGCCCTTCCAGCGCGGGTTTTCAGCCCAGTCTTTTTCCAGGGCGGCAATTTCTTGGTCACGAGAGATCATGTTCATGTAATACCTCACAAAAAGTCGGAACGAGTGAAGGGGACTTGCGAAAAATCTACCGCCCTAGAGAAGCAAAGAACAATCGC
>CAXNNH010000114.1:0-5914 GCA_964203325.1 Burkholderiales bacterium
GTTACACCGATACGCCGATCAACTTCTGCTGGGAGAACCGCCACCTGGCCTTGCGCCCCGGCACCGCCATTTACGTCACCACCGACGGCATCATCGATCAGGTGGGCGAAGTCAAACGCATCTCCTACGGCAAACGTCGCCTGCACCAATCCATCCTGGCGGCGCGAGACTTGCCGATGTCCGCCCAGCAGGAAGAGATTCGCGAGCCTTTCCTGGAGCATCAGGGCAACCAGCCGCGCCGTGACGACGTGAGCATGTTCGCCTTCCGTTACCCCTAACCGACAAGGAAAAACTGCACCATGAACATCGAAATTTTCAGGGGCTATCGCCAATTTGTCACCGAACAAGGCGTTCTTTTCTACTACGACGGCTACCTTTCGCAGCCGATCATTACCGCTATGAGCGAGACCTTGCGCGGCAAGCTGGAAATTGAGGACCGCGCCAACCGGGCGACGCGCAAGGTGTTTTCCGCCTTCATCGAAATGATGCAAAACATCGTCCATTACGCCGATGGACGCTGGGTAGGCGACAACAGCGCGGCCCCAGCCCCCTACGGCAACGTTGCTGTCGGACGCAAGAATGATCGTTACTACATCGTTTCGGGCAACACCGTGGCCACCAGCCATGTTGAGCGCCTTCAGAGCAAGCTGGAGGCGATCCGTGCCATGACAGTCGAAGAGATCAAGGCTGAA
Source organism: Burkholderiales bacterium (assembly GCA_964203325.1). Taxonomy (GTDB): domain Bacteria; phylum Pseudomonadota; class Gammaproteobacteria; order Burkholderiales; family Rhodocyclaceae; genus JACQYA01. The sequence continues at coordinate 693 of CAXNNH010000114.1, forward strand.
TACAAACGCAAGTTACGCACCGACGAGCAGGACGAGAACAGCAAAGGGGCGGGCTTGGGCTTCCTCACCGTGGCGCGCGACACGTCCGCGCCCATCGAATTTCTCTTCGAGCCAATTACCGGAACGGGTAATGCGCTCTCTTTCTTCTATCTAAAAGCCACTGTCTAAACCCAAACGGAGCATCCCATGGACGATCTTTTTATCGCCGCCGAGCGCGACAAGCCCGAAGTCGACTTCAAGTTTTCGCAACACCATTTGCGCCTGTCTGGCGAGTCTTTTCCGGAAAACGCGATGGCCTTTTACGGGCCGTTGGTTGCCGCATTAATGGACTATCTCGGCCAGACAAAAGATACAAACATTACCGTCGACATCGAGCTGCGCTATTTCAATTCCAGCAGCACCAAAATACTGCTCAACGTCTTTCGCATGTTCGATCAGGCGTCGACCAGCGGCAATACCGTGATCCTCAACTGGCGCTGCGACCCGGAGGACGACACCATCGCCGAGTTTGGCAACGACATCGCCAACGATTTCATCACGCTCAAATACAACGCGGTTGCAACGGTCTGAGCGTACTGAATATTTACCGAGTGGCCCTATGCATTGAGAGGGCCGAATTCAAACTGTTCGCGTATGAGCGGCAGCCGACGCCGTGCCTTCAAGTCGACACTAGGCGTTTTCCCGTCACCGGGCGTGCCACCGGGCATTGCTGCCGATAAGCGATCCAGCGTTCGAGTAATTCGGCCGGTGATCCGACGAGGTGGCTTGCTAAGCGCAGAATCGTTTCTTGATGGGCTTTTACAACGACGATGAATACGAGGAATTTTTCCGTACCGTGCCGGAGTTTGAAAAGATGCTGATCCGCTCAAGCAGCGGAAGCTCAGTCCAATGGACATGGAATCGCGCCGTCTGTGGGAGCAGTACACCAAGGTCAAGGAAACGATGCTGGAGCGCACGCATATTGCCGAAGCCCCGTGGTGGATTATTGAGGAAGCGGTCACCCTGCCGGAACGTGTGCATAACCCGGATTACCTGCGCAATCCGGTACCGAAAGAAATGTTTGTTCCCCCCTCTATTGAAACTCCGGTATTGGGTTTCGAGGCTTTGCCGTCAGGCACAATCCACCTCTACAGCCCGGCAAGCGCAGGTCAGCCCACACTGACTATTTCAGGGAGCCAAGCGTTCCGGCGCTACGGGTGTTTCGACAGAGGCCTTGTATTCTCCACACCAGACACGGCGGTTGACGACCGGAAATTTCCAGCGATGGCTTTCAATGGCGGATGTGTCACCGACAAAATACGGGGGATAACGATGGCAGTTGCCATAACCTTTTTCCTGTTCGCAAAAATACTGGCAAGTGAGGCAGCATGCGCCCCGCTGGCTATGGCTCTCATAATTCCATTGTGATATTTCGTCGTTTGCGACGTTCGCCGCTGAATTTTCGGTTTGAACGGGCTGCATTTTTAGTATTGAGAATATTTATTAGGGGAAGACAGGGCATGTTGCCTGGCAAAACTATCGGCAATCTTAAGATTGATTTCAGTCTGTAGCCGACCGAAAGCCTCGCGTTCGGCAACGCTGTTCTTGGCCGCTTCGATAGAACGTCGGCAACGCCAACGCAGCCCTTGTCGTGTGTGGAATCGCTGCATTTGATCAAGCGGATGATGTGTCCGACAGCTATAGCAGAATAGTGTTTCCGTCATCGGGTCCTCGCCGCAAAAATGGATTCGGTGCTTTAAGCATGGCAGCGAAAATTGACGGAATGATGACCGTTGCGCCGTGTTTGGCGCAAAAGCCAGATCAAATCGACGCGGCTTCGCTCGTTAGGCTGCATCCAGCGATGGCTGAAGAGCCGCATGGATAAACGATCTTCGGGGGTACAGCCCTGAGAACCAATAAAGACGCCACTCTCCAGGGCTATAGCTTGTAGACCGTTTATCCATGCGCCTCTCCGGGCAGTGCCCTTCAGACCTACCGTTTCAGTTCCGTCATTTGCCGGTAACAAGCATTCGTTACCTTGCCTTCCTTTTATTGGATAAAAGGGGAATGCAATGCGCAAAACATCCTTGGCGGCGGGCTTTGTTCTGGCGGGTTTGCTGGCCGGAAGCGCTCAGGCCGCCGATAGTGGCCTGTATTTGGGTGGCAGCTTGGGTAGTGTGCACAGCGAACTGGGCGCTGACTTCAAGAATCGTCTTTCTTCCAGCTTTGGCAGCGCCAGTCTGAGCGAGGACAACAACGATGTGGCGTTCCGCGCGCTGCTTGGCTATCAGCTCAACCGCAATCTGGCCATCGAGGCGACGTGGGGTGATTACGGCGCCGTCGAGGGCAAGGCCAACACCACGTTGCCGCTTGGCCGTGTGAGCAGTGAGCGGGAAACCTCGGCGTTTACGCTGGATGTGGTCGGCACCCTGCCGCTCGGCGAACGCTTTGATCTGACCGGTAAAGTCGGCGCCGCTTTCTGGCAGATTGACACGCAAACGACCACGATACTGCCGGTTTCCAGCGTCGCGTCCACCCGCCAGAGCGATCAGTCAGGCATCGCGCCTCATTACGGCATCGGGCTGCAATACCGCGTCTCCGACAGCGCACGGCTGACTGTCGATATCGAGCAGTTTCACGCCGGCAAGAACGGCGATACCGGTCGTAGCGCCGTAACTACGGTCTTCGCCGGCTTCAAAATCAATTTCTGACCCCAGGAGAATCGACCATGCCACGTCATAAGGATTGCGGGATCTCGAATCCCTCGAACAACCCCACATTTGAAGAAATCAACCAGCAGCGGCGCAAGCTGCTCAAAGGCAGCGCGGCGGCACTGGCCGTGTCGATCAGCGGCGTGCCGATGGCCATGAGCTTCCTGCCGGGTAGTGCTCTGGCGGCGCCGCCCAGTTCCGCCGATGTTGGGCTGATTTCGTTTGGCAATATTGCCCCTTCGACCGACGATACAGTACGGGTTCCCCCTGGCTATCTGGCCAGCGTCCTCTATGCCTGGGGCGATCCGGTGTCGAGCGGCCCGGCCTTCAGGCAGGACGCCTCGAATACGGCGACAGAGCAGGCGCTGCAAAGTGGCATGCATCATGACGGGATGCATTACTTCCCGTTCTGGGAGGTCACCGGTGCGGCAAACGCCTTCCCCGTCGCCTCATCGACACACGGGCTGCTGGCCATCAATCACGAATACACGGACGACGGCCTGCTGCACAGCGACGGGATGAAAACCTGGACGGCCGAGAAAGTTAAAAAGTCGCAAGCTGCACACGGCGTTTCGGTGATCGAAGTGCGCCATGCGGCCAGCGGCTGGCAGGTCGTGCGTCCGTCGAACTACGGTCGCCGCGTTACCGCTGCCAGCGAAATTGCGCTGGTCGGTCCGGTCGCCGGCACGTCGCAGGTGAAAACAGCGAACGACCCGGCCGGCGTTAATGTTCTCGGCACCCTGAACAACTGCGCCAACGGCGCTACGCCGTGGGGCACTTTTCTGACCTGCGAAGAGAACTGGAATGGCTACTTCGTCAATTCGTCGAAGGCGATGACGGCGCTTGAGAAGCGCTATGGCATCGACGACAAAGGTGCCGGCTACCGCTGGCAGGAATTCGACGAACGCTTCGACACCGCCAAGCATCCGAACGAAGCGCACCGCTTTGGCTGGGTGGTAGAAATCGACCCCTACGATCCCAACAAAAAACCGGTCAAGCGCACCGCTCTTGGTCGCATCAAGCACGAAGGCGCGACGACGACGCTGGCGGCTGACGGTCGCTTGGTGGTCTATATGGGCGACGACGAGCGTTTCGAGTACATCTACAAATTCGTGTCCCGGCACGTTTGCACTCCGTCGAACAAAGAAGCCTGCGCACAGTTGCTGGACGATGGCACGCTCTATGTGGCGCGTTTCGAGGCCAACGGCACCGGGAGCTGGCTGGCACTGGAGCACGGCAAGAACGGCCTGACGGTCGCCAACGGTTTTGCCGATCAGGCCGATGTACTGGTCAAGACCCGGCTGGCCGCCGACCAGGCGGGCGCTACCAAGATGGATCGTCCGGAATGGATCGCCGTCAATCCGCACAACAAGGATGTCTATTGCACGCTGACCAACAACAGCCAACGCGGCACCACCGGCAAAGCGCCGACCGACGCCGCCAATCCGCGCGCGAGCAACGTCTTCGGCCACATCATCCGCTGGGCCGAAAAAGCCGCCGACAGCGCTGCTCTGTCCTTTGAATGGAATATTTTTGTCCAGTGCGGCGATCCCGATCTTGGTGTCGCTGCGAAAGCTGGCGACATCAAGGGGGATGCGCGCAAGTTCGGTAGCCCGGATGGATTGTGGTTCGATGAGCGCGGCGTGTTGTGGATTCAGACCGACGTATCGACTTCGGTGCTCAATACTGGCGACTACAGCGCCATCGGCAATAACCAGATGCTGGCCGCCAACCCGCTCACCGGCGAAATCCGCCGCTTCCTGACCGGCCCCAAAGGCTGTGAGATCACGGGCGTCAGCAGTACGCCGGATTTGCGCACCCTGTTCGTCAACGTGCAACACCCCGGCGAACCGGCATCCGAGCGTAGCGATCCGGAAAAACCGCAAGCGGTGAGCACTTGGCCGGACGGTGCGGCAGGTAGTCGACCACGCGCAGCGACGGTCGTCATCCGCCGTGCCGATGGCGGCATTATCGGCACCTGATCAACGATGGCCCACCGCAATGAGTGGGGTGGGCCATCGTGCAGGGAATACACAAAGAAAGCGTAAAAAACGCGCAAAGAACGCGCATCAATTTATTGTCGACCGTGCGTCACATCGCTGACGTGCTTTTGAGCCTATCGCTCTACCTATCCCTGCGCTCGATAAAGAGGCTATTGCCGGCCATCTTCTTCGCTTCTTTTTTCGCGCGTGCCGCCGCCACCGACACTTCATGGTGCGAATGGAAATGCTCGGGGGCGACGATAACGGCACCGATTGACAGGCTAATCAGGGGATGAAAACAGCGTTGGCCTTGCCGATCTTCGGTCTCGATACCGCCTCGCAGACGGTCAGCAGCGGAATACATTTGCGCAAAAGCTTCGTCCAGTTGTTGCAGCAATCGTGTGCAACGGCCCTCCCAGTGCTCACTCTGAAACAGGACGATGAAATCGTCGCCGCCGATATGTCCGAGAAAATCGTCGGGCGCACATAGCGCAGACAGTTGACGCCCGGTGAGCTGAATAACCTCGTCGCCCTTTTGGTAGCCGTAAAC
>CAXNNH010000115.1:0-5903 GCA_964203325.1 Burkholderiales bacterium
CGTGCTTGCAACGCAGCGCGGCGCTTGGCTTTTTCCCACTGTTGCGAGCCGAGGGTATGCAGCGGCGCACTATCCGGGTCGGCGCCCGAGTAGCGCGAGATGACGTGCAGCAGCGAAACGGGGACGTAGAGCTTGGCCTCGCCGGCGTAGTGGAGTTCGAGAAACTCCATGTTGCCTTCGCCGAGGTCGAGGTGTACCAGGCCCTGATAACGGGCGATGCCATGCTGTTCGTGCACCACTGGGTCGCCGACCTTCAGTTCGGTCAGGTCACGCAGCCAGTTGTCGAGCGAGGCTTTGCGTTGCGCCGCGTGCCGCGTGCGCCGCGACGGACTGCCGGCGTAGAGTTCGGATTCGGTGATGAAGGCCAGCGTGCCGTTGAGTTGGAAGCCGTTGTGCAGCGGCGCGATGCCCAGCGCGAGTTTGCTGTCGGAAGCGGCAAAACCGCTCAGGTCGGTGCTGGCGGCGTTGGTGGCAAATTTCAGGCCGTATTCGGCGAATAGTTCGGACAGCGTTTCACGTCGGCCAGCCGATTCGGCGAGTAGCAGTATGCGGCCAGGAAAGCCGTCGATAAAGGCTTTCAGGCGGCTGAGCGGGTCTTCGGCGCGACGATCAACGGCCACGGAAGGCAGCGGCTGGATCGTCCCTTCGCCCGTGGACGCCAGTATTAGGCGGGCATAGGGTTTGGCGGCGATGAAAAACGGTTCTTCGGCCAAGAACAACTGTTCGGGCGGGAGTAGCGGGCGGCTGCGGTCGCCCGACAGCATCTCGTAGCGCGACTTCGTATCGCGCCCAAAAGCACGAATGGCCTCGGGTACGTCGCGGTGCAGGCAGAGCAGCGTTTCCTTGGGCAGATAATCGAACAGCGTCGCCGTTTCTTCAAAGAACAGCGGTAACCAGTATTCGATACCGGCTGACGGTACGCCGTTTGAAACGTCTTTGTAGATGCCGGAGCGCGCCGGATCGCCTTCAAACAGTTCGCGAAAGCGCTGGCGAAAATGCGTCCGCCCTTTATCGTCGAGCGGAAACTCGCGCGCCGGCAGCAGGCGCACTTCCGGCACCGGATAGAGCGTGCGCTGGTTGTCGACGTCAAAGGTTTTAATGCTGTCAATTTCGTCGTCGAACAGGTCGATGCGGTAAGGCAGCGGCGAACCCATTGGAAAAAGATCGACCAGCCCACCGCGAATCGAGTACTCGCCCGGTGCGACCACCTGCGTCACGTGTGCGTAGCCAGCCAGCGTCAGTTGCGCGCGGAATTGCTCGGCCTTGAGCTTTTCGCCCTTTTTCAGGAAGAAAGTGTAGGCCGCCAAGTAGGCTGGTGGTGACAGGCGGTAGACGGCGGTAGACGCCGGCACCAGCAGCACGTCACATTCGCCACGCATCACCGCGTAGAGCGTGGCCAGACGCTCGGAGATCAGGTCGTGATGCGGCGAAAAACTGTCGTAAGGCAGCGTTTCCCAGTCCGGCAGCAGGCGGATGCGCAGGTCGGGAGCAAACCACGGGATTTCATCGAGCAGCCGTTGCGCATCGCCGGCACTGGCAGTGAGCACCGCCAGCAACGGCTGACCCTTGGTTTTTTGTGCGGATAGGGCCGTTTGTGCCAGCAGCAGAGCATCCGCCGATCCAGAGAAGGAAGGCAGGTGCAGACGTTCTCCAGCCTTGGGCAGAGCGGCTAAGGCAAGGAGTTGCAACGACTGAATGGACGGACTGTGCGAAGCGCGCGCTGACGAAGTGGGTGGCACGGGGGGAGGGGATCGGCGAGGCATTTGAAGGGGGGCGATTATAGCCGATTCTGATCGACGGCTTGCGCCGCTCATTTTTTGTGAAGCTGTTCCCTGAAGCTAATCTCAAGTTTACTGATACGTTTAGGCTGTTGCGGAGCAATGCTGTCCACAAAGCGTACAAATTCATCCATCGGCAATGGATCGCCGAGCATCGTCGGAGAATCGGCTGCCGATTCCAGACGCAAGGAAAAGAGTCCGTCGGAACGACAGGACAATGAATACTGCGTGTTGCCGGTGCGCGCCTTAAGTCGCTCGATGGCGGCACTGGCCTGGGTGGATCGCATACGAACCTCGAAAAAAAGGGGGGTAGGGTTGTTACGCAGGCGCTGATTGCCCACAGTCTCAGTCGGGACTAATTTCAACCCGGTTGCGGCCGTTGTGTTTGGCAGCATAAAGCGCCTTGTCAGCCGCTTCGATCAAGGTAGTGCGCGTTTGGCCGTGTTCGGGAAAGGTGGCAATGCCGATTGAAATAGTGCTGCGCATCGACATCTGGCCAAAAACAATGCGCAGCGCTTCGAATTCCTGACGCCATTGCTCGGCACGCGCCAAGGCGTCGGCACGCCCCATGTTCGGCAGAACCAACAAAAATTCTTCGCCGCCGTAACGACAAGGAATATCTTCGGCGCGGGAGTTTTGGCGTAGCAGGTCGGCGAGTCGTCTGAGCACTTCGTCGCCGGCCTGATGACCATAGGTGTCGTTCAGTTTCTTGAAGAAATCAATGTCCAGCATCATTACGGTGAGCGGCAGACCTTCGCGCTTGCTACGGGCTAGCTCGCGTTCGAGCATTTCGTCAAGATAGCGCCGGTTGAACAGTCCGGTCAGCGAATCGTGCATGGCTTGCTTGCGCAATTGCTCCTGCAAACCGCTGATTTCTCCCAGACGCTCCATGAGATGATCGTTGATCGCGCGCATCGATGCTTCCATGTCGTTTTGCTCGGTGACATCGTTCATCATCCAGATCCCCTGATCCATCAGGTCGACATAGTGAAATTCCACAGTCTTGCTGCTGCCGTCCTTGCAGCGCACGCGCAATTCGGCGGGGCCGCTGGCATGGCCCGTCTGCCGTGACGTTGCAACGATTTCATAGCCCGTTTTTCGGGCTTGTTCGAGATAGGCTGGGTCGGGAAAGGCGAGCGGCAACCAGTCGTGCAAGGCGGCTACATCGCTGGGTGTATAGCCAAAAAGCATTTCAAATTTGGCGCTACGGTAAGTAATGCGTCGCGCGGCATCGACCACCAGTGTCGCAATCGGTAGCTCGCTCAGAATGCGTTGCAAGCGCTCCTCGGCGAGTTTTCGTTCATTGATGTCTTGCGTGATGCAGATTACGGATTCGATTTCACCGTGTTCGCCGTAAATAGGGGCGGTCGAGATAGAGATCCAGAAAGCGTTGCCGTCCTTACGCACAAAACGCTGATCGATCGTGCGGAAGCCACTTTTACCAGCCACCATCGCTTCGAGATGGTGGCGACTGCTGACAATATCGTCAGGCTGGCTAAGCGAAATATTGCTGAGATCGCCAATTTCTTCGCTGCTATAGCCGAACATCCGGGTGAAGCTTTCGTTGACTTCAAGATAACTGCCATCCGTCCGTGCCAGGGCGATACCGACCACCGAGTTGTCGAGAATGGCGCGCAAGCGGCAACGATTGCGTTCCAACTGCTTTTCGGTTTGCGTTTCCTTGTCGTGGCCTTCGCTAATTTTTGCCTGAAGTCTCTGCTGGGTGCGCAACAAGTGGAGGGTAGCGACAGCGAATCCGGCGGCAAAAAGGTAAGACGCAAGGTCAAGCCAGAGCTGCCAAGAGAGAGGAATGGCGTCGAGAAAATTTGCCGCTCCCGTCTGCGTTGCCGGAGCACTTTCTCCCGCAACGGCTAGACCTGTCAGACCTATCAAAAATACGCAGCAGGTAAAGCCCAGGATTTGCCGGGCACTGGCAAGTTTCATTCAGGTTCCGCTGGCCAGCGTTGCCGTTCTCTTGGCAACGTGCAATTTGTGCAAACTGACGATGCAGGCAGCCAGTACGAGAATCAGTGCAACGCCGGTAACGTTCAGGAGTGTCGGGAGCGAGCCAGCGGTGGCTCCATCGCGCATCAGTAGCAGCGATGCGGCTGTAAACGAGCCGATGGCGGCGAAGGGGAGAAGAAGTGCGGCAACGATGAGAAAAAAGGCTTTCATGATTTCGAGGGGGTGAGGTGAGTGTGGGTAGGGTGGCTGCCGATTCTAACTCCAAACTTGCTGGAAGAAACCCGGAAATCGTCGGGTTCACGCGCAATTTAACCTCTGGCGGCGCGCTTCAGGCAGTCGAGGTAGAGTTCGGCATCCATTGCGCCGCCCATTGGGCTAATTTGCTGCGCGCGCCAAATCGTTTCGCCCAGGCATTCGAGAAGGGCGTGCTCGGCAGCGTGATCGTCGAGGCGCAGGCGCAACGTATTGAAAGCAGCACGAATGCCCGGCGGCTGGTCGATACTGATTTGTTCAAAGATGGCCAGATGCAGCGATAGGTGCAGGAAAGGATTGGTTTCGCCACCTTCCGGGGTGAATTCCTTACCCAGTGCAGCTTCCGGGCTTTCGAGGAGTGCGTGATATTCCGGGTGGCGCAGCATCAGGTCGACGGCGCTGACTTCAGCGCCTTCAAGAATTGAGCGCTGCCGATGTTTTTGCCAGGCGGTGCAAAAAAAGCTGCGTACTTGATCGCGGGATGGGTTGAACATTGAATGACTTTCAGGGCCGGGCGATAAATTCGAGTGGCGGCGGAGGGTGAAAAAATGTTGACTTAATTACAAAAATTACAAATGCCTGCTCTGCAAGCCGCGCCAATGCTTGTTCTACAGAGTAGCTGCCCGGAGAGCGCCTGTTTACGCCACTCTCCAGCCCTACCCCCTGAAGATCGTTTATCCATGCGGGTCTCCAGCCATCGGCTTACGGCACAGTGGAGGAGCCAGCGTTTTTTCCTTGTAGGCGCACAGGTCGGCAATCGGGCAGTGCCAGCATTCCGGCTTGCGCGCCTTGCACACGTAGCGGCCGTGCAGGATCAGCCAGTGATGGGCGTCACGGCGGTAGTCGACGGGCACGGCTTTGAGCAGTTTGAGTTCGACGGCGAGCGGCGTCTTGCCCGCTGCCAGCTTCGTCCGATTGGCGACACGAAAAATGTGCGTGTCGACCGCGATGGTCGCTTCGCCAAAAGCCGTGTTCAGCACGACGTTGGCGGTTTTGCGGCCGACGCCCGGTAGCGCTTCCAGCGCTTCGCGCGTACTCGGCACTTCGCCGTCGTGCCGTTCGAGCAGCAAACGGCAGGTGGCGATCACGTTTTTGGCTTTGGTCCGGTAAAGGCCGATACGGTTGATGGCTTCAGCCAATCTCTCTTCGCCGAGTGCCAGCATCGTTGGGGGCGTCGGTGCGGTGGCAAAGAGTTTCTTTGTCGCGAGGTTGACGCTCTTGTCGGTTGCCTGCGCCGAAAGGATGACGGCGATCAATAGCTGAAAAGGCGAAGCGTACTCAAGTTCCGTGGTGGGGGCCGGGTTGGCGGCGCGTAGGCGGGCGAATATTTCGGTGCGCTGGGCAGCGTTCATGCCGACCGCCAACGTCAGTGGCAGCCGGCAGCGGCGACCGGTTCCGGCGCCGGGCGCTTCTGGCGCGCGGCGGCGCGTGCTTCGATCCAGTTTTTCCAGGCGATCATGCAGCCGAGTAGGATGAAGGCACCGGGCGGCAGCATGGCGAGCAACAGTCCAGGGTAATCCGCTGGCAGTAATTGCCACGGCTCCAGTCCAGGGAAAACCATATCGATACCGGAAAACAAGGTGCCGCCACCGATAAACTCGCGCATGCCGCCCAGGACGGCCAGTGTCCACAACATACCGACGCCCATGAAAACACCGTCCAGCATCGATTGCAGGGGGGGATTTTTGTTGGCGAAGGCTTCGACGCGCGCTAATACAATGCAGTTGGTGACGATCAGCGGAATGAAAATGCCGAGCACCAAATAGAGTTCGTGCAGATTGGCGTTAAACAGCAGGTCGACGACGGTGACCAGTGCAGCAACGATCAAGATGAAGACCGGGATGCGGATTTCGTGCGGAATAAAGTTGCGCAGACTGGCGATAGCCACCCCGGAGAGCGCCATGACGA
>CAXNNH010000116.1:0-5902 GCA_964203325.1 Burkholderiales bacterium
AAATGGTGTTCATCCCAAGGTTTATTCGTTTTCATAATGGCATTCAAAATGGTGAGCAGTTTGTGCATGCAAGCGACGATAGCGACCTTTTTGGGTTTTCCTTTGGCGAGCAGTCGTTCATAGAATGGTTTGATGACTGAATTGAAACGCATCGCACTCAGGGTGGCCATGTATAGCATCGTTCGCACCTCGGCTCGTCCGCCCCAGGTGACACGTCTACCCTTGTGTCGCCCACTGTCGCAGTTGAGCGGAGCGACGCCGACGAGTTTGCCGATTTGCGGATGGGTTAGCTTACCCAGCTCCGGCAACATCGCTATCAGCCCCCCTTGCGTGCCTGGGCCGACGCCCTTAAAGCCTTTGAGCAAGGCCAGTTTGTCGGCAAAATGCTCCTTGAGCGTGTCATCAATATCGATGTCAATGCGCGCCAGTTCCTTGTCCAACACTTTGCGTACCGCCGCGATGCTCTTGCGCTGGGTCTTGTGGCTCAGTGCTACGCGGTTTTCCTCGGCCACCCGCATCTGGATCAATTGTGCTCGCCGTGTTACTAGGGCTTGCAGCTCGGCCTGGTTCGCCTCCGGCAACTTCATCAGTAGCCGTTCCCGCCGGTCTGACGCGCTCAGGGTCTGGGCAAAATGCGACAGTACCCGCGCATCAAGGGCATCGGTCTTGGATAAAAACCCCATCGCCTTGGCAAAGTCTCGTGCCTGGCGGGGATTGACGACCATGACCGGCAACCCGGCTCGGCATAAGGCCAGCGCCGCTTCTCGCTCGAAGCCGCCGGTGGCTTCGAGCACCACCGCGCCGACTCGGCTTTCCTCCGCCAAAATCAGGGCCAGTAACCGGGTAATCCCCTTCTCGTCATTGTCGAGGGTCAGAGTTTTACCTTTGTCCTCCATCGCCAACTCAAGGCTGTCTTTGGACACTTCAATACCTACAAAAATCAGTTCAGAAGCGTTCATCATTTCCCTTCCTTGCCAATACGAGGTCATCGCACCGGTCGGTGCGGGCCATCCAGCAACTGTTCGGGATGGTGACAAACGGCTGACTTTGCACGCCAAGTGCTCTTCAACGGGATCAGCGTCCCACGTGGCGGTCGGGCTGTGCAAGGTCTTCCGAAAACTTCCCGTAATATCGAATTGTAAGCATACAAGTGGCGTGTTTACTGGCTCTCCGGGCAGGCTCTCTGGAGAGCCAGCATTGGCGCGGCTTGCAGGGCAACCGGCAGGATCAGGTGCTATCGTTCAGCTTGGCCAAGTGATCCCGGATCTCGGCATACAGGTGGTCGACGCCGTCGGCGAGTGCAAGGGCACGCAGCGGCTTATCCGCTGCGCGTAACTCCTCCGCAGTGTGGGTATTCCCCTGCAGGAATGTGTGCAGCAAGCGCGATACAAATGCCGGATTATTGAAACGCGCATTAATCGCCTCCCAATTGAGTAAGCGATAGCGGGCATTCTCCGCTAACGCGGCTGCCGACCGTTCTGTGCCGTAGTCGAGCAAGTCGGTGATGTGGCGGTAGAGAAGGCGCCCGTAATTCGTGGCTGACATTGCAGCCCCCCATCCAGGCACTGAAAAAAACAGCCGGAAAAAACAGAAGCCACACGTCGAGTAGTGCTGCGCATGGTTATGGCATTACGTTTGTTTGGTGCGTGGTAGTTATGGTGCTCTGTTGCCGGCTTGCCAACAGCAAGACGCAAATCACACATATTTTGCACCGACGTGGTGCAAAACGTCTTTTGTGTGCGCCACAAAAGTGCCGCTCTTGGTGACACTCCTTACATGGAAAAATCAAGTCCATGATTTGCATCAATAAAAAACCTGGCACGGCTTCTGCTAAGTAGTCCTCGTCACTCTTTTTTCTTGACTAAACGAGGAGCTTTTCCATGAACAAAACTATCATCTCCAGTCTTTTGCTTGCGGCCTTTGCCGCTCCGGTTATGGCACAAACAGCGGCACCTGCCGAGGCCGCTCCGGCCAGCCCCTTTACCGGCAACGTGACACTGGCCACTGAGTACATCTATCGCGGTATTACGCAAACCAACCGCAAACCGGCGATTCAAGGCGGTTTTGATTACGCGCACAGCAGCGGCGCTTATGTCGGTGTATGGGCTTCCAACATCTCCTGGCTGAGCGATATCCCCGGCGGTATCAGCGCACCGATCGAAATCGACGCCTACGGCGGTTTCAAGAATACCTTTGGCGGTGGCGACTTTAGTTACGACGTTGGCGTGCTGACCTATAACTATCCGGGCAGCTATCCGGCCGGTTTCACCAAGCCCGATACGCAAGAAGTGTATGGTGCGTTGGGCTGGAAGTGGTTGAGCGCCAAGTACTCCTACGCTTTCTCGAAGAATATCTTCGGCTGGACCGGCGCCAATGGCGAGAAGACGCGCGGCAGCGATTATCTTGAGCTGAATGCCACTTTCGATCTCGGCGACGGTTGGGGCGTACTCGGCCACATTGGTCACCAGAAGATCAAGAACTTTTCCGATGCTTCTTACACCGATTACAAAGTCGGCGTCACCAAGGACGTAGGCTTCGGCGTGGTTGGCCTGTCGTACTGGGATACCGATGCCAAGGGCAGTGTCGGTCAGCCGTACCGCAATGCGTTCAACAAGGACATGGGTAAAGGCGTCGCTCTGCTGTCGTTCAGCAAGACGTTCTAAGGCCACAATTTCTGCTTAACCGGGGAGGCTGGCCTCCCCTGAACTGGAGCCCAACATGAAACTAGTTTCCGCCATCATCAAGCCCTTCAAGCTTGACGAAGTGCGTGAGGCGCTGTCCGCCATCGGCGTGCAGGGCATCACTGTCACCGAGGTCAAGGGTTTCGGGCGTCAAAAGGGTCACACCGAGCTGTATCGTGGCGCCGAATACGTCGTCGATTTTCTGCCCAAGGTCAAAATCGAGGCCGCCATCCGCAACGAAATGGTTGATCAGGTAATTGAGGCCATTGAGAAATCGGCGAGCACCGGAAAAATCGGTGACGGCAAGATTTTTGTCTTCGACGTTGAACAAGTCATCCGCATCCGCACCGGCGAAACCGGTGAGGAAGCGCTCTAAGGAGCCTGCCATGAGACGCATTTTTTCCATGCTGGCCTTGCTCGGTGCTGTTACTCTCGGCGCACCGGCCTGGGCTGAAGAAAAACCGGCGCTGCCCGTTGCTGCAGCGGCCGCCGACGCTGCTCCTGCTTTAGCCACTGCTGCGGCCGTCGTTGTTGCTGCGGCAGAAGCGCCGGTCGCCGCTCCGGCATTGGTCGCTAACAAGGGCGATAACGCCTGGGTGATGACCAGTGCGGCGCTGGTCATCCTGATGTCGATCCCCGGTCTGGCGCTGTTCTACGGCGGTCTCGTCCGTTCGAAGAACATGCTATCGGTGCTGATGCAGGTCTTTGTTACCTTCTCGCTGATCAGCGTGCTGTGGGTCATCTACGGCTATTCGGTGGCCTTTACCGAAGGCGGTGGATTCTTCGGCACTCTCGACAAGTTATTCCTGAAAGGCATCACGGTTGACTCGGTCGCCGCCACCTTCACCAAGGGTGTCGTCATCTCCGAGCTGGCCTACGTGATCTTCCAGGGTGCTTTCGCGGCGATTACCTGCGGCCTGATCGTCGGTGCCTTTGCCGAACGCGCCAAGTTTGCAGCCATTCTTGTCTTTATGGTCATCTGGTTCACCTTCTCCTACCTGCCGATGGCGCACATGGTGTGGTACTGGGCCGGCCCGGATGCCTATCTTGACGCTGCCGCTGGCGAAGCGGCTGGCAAGACGGCGGGCTTCCTGTTCCAGAAGGGTGCTCTCGACTTTGCCGGTGGTACGGTGGTGCATATCAATGCCGCTATCGCCGGTCTGGTCGGTGCCTATCTGATCGGCAAACGTACCGGTTACGGTCGCGAGTCGATGGCTCCGCACAGCCTGACCTTCACGATGATCGGTGCTTCGCTGCTGTGGTTTGGCTGGTTCGGTTTCAATGCCGGCTCGGCGCTCGAAGCCTCGGGCGGTGCCGCATTGGCGATGGTCAATACCTGGGTGGCAACGGCCTGTGCGGCGATGTCCTGGATGTTGGCCGAATGGATGGTTAAAGGTAAGCCTTCGATGCTGGGTGCCGCTTCGGGTGCCGTCGCCGGTCTGGTAGCGATTACCCCCGCTGCCGGTTTCGTCGGTGTCATGGGCGGTATCGTCATCGGCCTGCTGGCCGGCGTCATCTGTCTGTGGGGTGTCAATGGCCTGAAGCGCTTGCTCGGCGCCGACGATTCGCTCGACGTGTTTGGTGTGCATGGCGTCGGTGGCATCCTGGGGGCTATTCTGACCGGCGTGTTCTGCGCTCCCTCGCTCGGCGGTACGGGTGTCTATGACTACGTTGCCAACAAGGTCGGCGACTACGACATGACCGCCCAAGTCATCAGCCAGTTGTGGGGTGTGGGTACCGTGATTGTGTGGTCGGGCATCGTTTCTTTGATTGCTTACAAACTGGTCGATATCTTCATCGGGCTGCGGGTGCCGGAAGAAGAAGAGCGCGAGGGTCTGGACATCACCTCGCACGGCGAATCGGCCTACCACCACTAAGCATTACCGAGCATCATGCAGTAACCGTTTGTTTTACAGTTCTCTCCTCTCTTTCGGGCGCCCTTGTGGCGCCCGCTTTTTTTGTACCCGCCGATGGGAGCACCGCAAGGCAGTGGAGCCGCCTTTATAATGCCTGTTCGCTGCGTCACTACACGCCCTCGACATGATTAGAAGCACTCCGCCCGCCCGCTTGATTCAGATAATGTCAGCACGCCCATACCTCCCTGCTTTCCTGCTCGCGGGGATCTGTCTCGCGCCTTTGCCAGCGCTGGCGGCAAAATGGTTGGCCCTCGATAGCTGGCGCGGTACGCGCATTGAAGTGGATAAGGCCAGTATTGTTCGCGAGGATGGCGACAAGCTGCGGATCTGGCATCGGGAAACGTACACCAAGCCGCAAGTCCTCGATTCCGGCGCTTTTTCGTACGCCAGCCTGACCGTGCTAACGGAATTTCAATGCGCCAAACGCCTGGCCAGCACACAGCGCCGTACCTACTTTGCTCTGGATGGACGGGAAATCAAAGCCGAGAACGTAGACAGCAAGGAGGCGACAGCACTACTACCCGATTCGATTGGCGAAATGGTTTTTCTTTATGCCTGTAAGCCCAAGGCCAAGGTTGTTACGCCAGCCGTCGCCAAACCCGCTGAGGCTGAATCTCCCCCCGAGACGCCGAGTACCGAGAGTCGTAACACCGGCAAGAAGAACAAAGACAAGCTCAAGGAAAAAAATGCGCCTAAAGAGGAGCCGGCACCAGTGGTTCATCACGCTGAAGTGCACTGGACTTACGTTGGTAAAACCGGAGCCGTAAGCTGGGGCAAACTGGACGAAAAATTCGCCACTTGCGGTATCGGCCAGCGCCAGTCGCCCATCGATATCCGCGACGCCATCGGCGCCGACCTGCCGCCTATCGTCTTCGCCTATAAAGCGATACCCCTGTCGATCATCGACAACGGACACACCATTCAGGTCAATGCGGCGGGCGCGGGCGGTATCCAGGTTGAGGGTGAAGATTTCGAACTGCTGCAATTTCACTTTCACAAACCCAGCGAAGAAAAAATCAATGGTAAAGCTTTCGATATGGTGGCCCACCTGGTGCACAAATCGGCGGAGGGCAAACTGGCCGTCGTTGCCGTGCTGCTGCAAGGCGGCAAGGAACATAAACTGATCCGCACCTTATGGAGTAATCTACCGCTGGAACAGAACAAAACCGTGCTTAAATCCAACGTCGAAATCAATCTGTCGCATCTACTGCCCAAAAACCAGAGCTACTACACCTTTACCGGCTCGTTGACCACGCCACCTTGCACCGAGGGTGTGCTGTGGCTGGTACTGAAAACCCCTGCGGA
>CAXNNH010000117.1:0-5898 GCA_964203325.1 Burkholderiales bacterium
CGCGGCCAGGGGCCGGGGGCAAAGAAGGCATAGCGTTGTTCGCCGGAAACGCTTTCGCCATTGGCGGCTTTCAGAGTGGCTCTGAGGCGGAAATCGCAGCGCTCCCCTGCTTGTAGCGGACGATCAAGCAAGAATGACCAACTACGCGCATCGCTCCAGCGCCCCTTGCCACTCACCGCACCGCAATCAACCTCGAACGGCGCCGCCGCCTCCGGTTGGCCGAGCGGCACCATGTCGGCGGTAAAAATGGCCGTCGCCCGCACCTGCTGGTCGATTTGGCCCTGCGGCGTGAACTGGCGCAGCCCGGCGGCAACAGCGGAAGGGGAGACCAACAGCGCAATCGCCAACCCTCCCAGGAAACGCCTCGGCAAACGAGCAGCAGGAAAAGCGAAATAACGATTTAAATGCGTCACGATGACACCTCGACGGATAGACGGAGGAGACACCACCGCTGGAAGCCGCACCCATAGGCGATCTACAGAGGGGCTGCCCGGAGAGGCCCTGTTTAAGCCACTCTCCGAGCATCCCCCTTGTAGATCGTTTATCCATGCGGGTCTCCAGCCATGCTGCCTGAAAAAACAGAAATGTTCGGCCTTACGTACCGGCGCTAGCCGCCGGCTAGCGCCGGCGAATCATCAGTTCTTGCTGCCCGAGGGAAGCATTCGGCTGAAGCGGTCACTGACGCTCTTTCCCTGATAGTGATCGAGTTTGCTTTGCATCAGGTCGGACAGGGTTTCCAAACGACTGGCCGCCGCCGGATGGGTGGAAAACAGCAGGGCGGCATCGCTACTCCCGGAATTGGCCTCCAATGTCTGCAGCACCGACGGCAAACCGTAAGGGTCATAGCCGGCCCGCGTGGCAATCACCACGCCCATGCGGTCGGCTTCGTACTCATCATCCTTGTCCAGCCCACGAATCAGCACTTCTTTCACCCCACTGAGCAAATTCTTGCTCAGTTCCTTGCCGAGCGAACCACCGCCCCCTTTTTGATCGACCGCGATGCTGCCTACATCGGCGAGAAAGCCCATTCCTCCCATTTTTTTCATCGCTGCCAAATGATGCTTGCGCAGTACATGGGCGATTTCGTGCGCCAGAACCCCGGCCAGTTCGGCCTCGCTACGCATTCTTTTCAACAACCCTTGCGTCAGCACAATATGCCCACCGGGCGTGGCGAAGGCATTGATGCTTTGCGAATTCAAGACGCCGAAACTCCAGGGCAGATCCGGGCGCTCGGTCTGCAAAGTCAAATATCGACCGACCCGGTTGACGTATTTCTGTAGCGCATCGTTTCTGACCAGGGGCGCGGCCCCGAGCAGCACGGAGGTCATTCCTTCGCCGATAGCCACTTCTTCCGACTCGCCAATCTCTCTGGAGGTTTCGGTCAGATTTTTCCCGGCACTGATCACCTTGCCAATGTCTACATTGAAGCCGCCAAAAGCCCACGCCGGCGAAGCACTGGCGGTTAGCAGCAAGACGGCCAACGTTATTTTCTTGCGTAAATAGCTCATCGCTTATTCTCCCCACGTAAAGGGCTTGCCCACGGAGAAGCCGCTGGAAGATTCTCCCAGATAGGGCACGGACTGTTTCTGAAGACCGCCGCTGCTGGCGAGCTGTAGTGCTTCGGCTTTGCTGACACTGTAGCCGTGCATTAATTTCAGCTCGCTCCTATTGGGGCTGGCGTTCTGCAGCGACTCTTTGGTTATTTCCAGCCCTTTTACGCCGGTGGTTACGGTAGTGCCGCTGCTGCCGCTGCGGGCGACGTTGAACAATGAGGATCCTAGTGCGCTACCGTCATCGCTCTTGGTGGAAGGATCGCCATACTTCAGACTGAACATCTTGACCCAGCCCTGCGACTGTAATTCCGACGTGGGCTTGATCTGCGTCCACCCGCCTTGTCGTTTGAGCACCTCTACACGGCTTTTGCCCGGCAAGGTGGCCAACGTCGGCGAATCGATAGCCGCTTCCTTTTTCAGTTCGGTTTCCTTGAGGGTCACAGCGCTCTCGGCCAACGCCGATACGCTGTAGGGGGTGGTCAGCAGCGCGCACGCCGCGATGGCGACGAAGCCGATGTTTGACCTAATGCCTGGTTTTATCGCTGTTTTCATTCATTTCTCCTCCGTGGCTCGAACAACTGCACTTCTTGAGTACGCCCTTTGACTTTATAAAAGCCGTGCTCGATAAAGTCAAACTTAGCCGCACACAAAGCCCTGCTTTCCTCCGATACCAGAATTCGCGCTACCCCTTTGGTCAATCCTTCGATACGACTGGCCAGGTTGACCGTATCGCCAATCGCCGTGTAATCCTGACGCTGCGCCGAACCAATGAAGCCGACGACGGCCGGGCCGCTGTGAATGCCAATCCCCACATCGAACGTTGCGCCCTCCGCGCCGAGTTCGTGCTTGAACTCTTCCAGCTTTTGCGCCATTTCCAGCGCTGCAGCGACCGCATGCGTGGCGTGTTCGGCATCCTCCGTCGGCGCGCCCCAAAAGGCCATAATGGCATCGCCGATGTATTTGTCCAGTGTGCCACCGTGGCGGAAAATAACGTCGACCTGCATACTGAAATAGCGATTGAGCAAATCGACGACTTGCGCCGCGCTATGCTGTTCCGAGTAGGTCGTAAAGTTGCGGATATCGGAAAAAAGTACGCTCAACTCCAGATTCCGACCGCTTAGATCTTGCGCATTTTTACCCTGCTCAACCAGTTGCGTTACCACGCGCGGATCGAGAAAACGGTTAAACAGACGCACTGTTTGCTCGCGTGCCCGACGTTCGGCCAGATATTCGCGCAAAGCCGCCGCAAAAAAGAATATCCAGGCAAACAACAGGGGCGTCAGCACGGGCAGCAAGCTGTTCTGGCTTACGGCAAAATAGCTGACGCCGAACAGAGCCAGCGTCACGACGAAGAGGACTAGCCCGATGCGCAAGGCATGGCGGTGGTAGCGAGAAAAAGCCCCATACAAGGCGGCGAGCAAGGCGAACGTCAGTCCAAAAACAACAAAGACCGGCACCGTCTGAAAATTTCCCCCGTTTTTCAGGTTATCCAGCGCCGTGGCTAAAATTTCCACCCCTTGATAGCGACTGCTGATCGGGGTGGAACGGATGTCGTGCAAGCCCGGAGCCGAAGCGCCGACGATGACGATTTTGTTCTGAAACTCGTTGCGCGGTCGGAGAGGCACTTGGCGGTTGGCGTCGAGATAGAGGTCGGAATAGGAGACATGCGGGTGTGAAAACTCGCCGCCGCGCCAGCCGAGAACGATGTTTTCCACCGCCGGCACCGAATAACCGAGATCGCGCGCCACTTTCGCCGCTAGCGAGGGAATGCGCCAGCCGTAAGCATGCAGGTCGATGCTATAGCGTCGCCCGATACCATCGCTTTCGTCCTCGGTAAAGTTAATTAGACCCAGCCGCCAGTGTGCCGGATCAATCGCCCCCGACCCGGAGAGCGAGATACGCGCATCCGGCTGCGCCTGAGGACTGGCCGTGATGCCCAGCAAATCGGCAACATCCTGCATCGGCAATCCCTGAGCGTCACCGGCGGCATCCAGCCGGATCATCGGAAAATAGATGTTGCGGTGCGGGGCGATGGCTTCATTGAAAGCCGCATCGCTTTCCGGGCGGAAAATATCCGGGTCGGCAAAATGAATGTCAAACACGATGGCGCGCGGCCCCTGCCGCTCAAGCGCGGTCACCAACTCGCCATGCACCGAACGCGGCCAAGGCCAACTGCCCGCTTCCCCGGCCATTACCGCCAGACTTTTTTCGTCGATGTCCACGATCACGATATCGGGATCGGCCGATAACTTCAGCGCCTGGGTTCGGACAAAATAATCCGATACCCGGTTTTCCAGCGGCAGTAGAAAATGTACGAGAGAAAACTCGGCAACAGCGCCCCCCAGTACCGCTAGTGCAACCAGCAGAAGGGAAAGAGAAGGTAAATTAAAATATTTTCTCAACGTTTCCTGAGCACTTTCACGGGCGCGCGTGGGGTACGGTGGGCCGGCTTTTTTGCTTGGCCAGGCGTATGCAGCAAACCGGTGCCGGCCGGCTGAAAGCTCGGGATCAAATGTTTTTTGCCATTGCCGATCAGGTCGGCGCGCCCCATTTCCTTGAGGGCCTCGCGTAGCAGCGGCCAGTTTTCCGCATCGTGATAGCGCAAAAAAGCCTTGTGCAGACGCCGCTGCCGCCCACCGCGCACGGTTTCGACCGGGGCCGAATCGCGCGTCACCTTGCGCAGCGGGTTTCGTTGCGTGTGATACATCGCCGAGGCGATGGCCATCGGCGTTGGCAGAAAAGTTTGCACCTGATCGAGGCGAAAGTTGTTGTGTTTAAGCCAGAGTGCCAAATTAAGCATATCCACATCTCGGGTTCCCGGATGCGCGGCGATGAAATAGGGAATCAGGTATTGCTCCTTGCCCGCCTCTTTCGAGAACTTCTCAAACATGGCCTTGAACTTGTCGTAAGACCCCATGCCCGGCTTCATCATGTGCGCCAGCGGCCCCTCTTCCGTGTGTTCCGGCGCTATTTTAAGGTAACCGCCGACGTGGTGCGTCACCAGTTCCTTGACGTATTCGGGCGAGCGCACGGCCAGGTCGTAACGCAAGCCGGAGCCGATCAGGATTTTTTTGACGCCCTTGATCGCCCGCGCCTTGCGGTAAAGCTGCACCAGCGGCGCATGGTCGGTGTTCAGGTTTTCGCAAATACCGGGGAACACGCAGGACAGGCGACGGCACGAGGCTTCGATCTTTGCCTCCTTGCACGCCAGCCGATACATATTGGCCGTCGGCCCGCCGAGGTCGGAAATTACACCAGTGAAGCCCGGCGTCTTGTCGCGGATGTCCTCGATCTCACGCAAGATCGAATCTTCCGAGCGGCTCTGGATAATGCGCCCTTCGTGCTCGGTGATTGAACAGAAGGTACAGCCGCCAAAGCAGCCGCGCATGATGTTGATCGAAAAACGGATCATGTCGAAGGCCGGAATCTTGGCCTCGCCCGCTTCCGTGTTGTAAGCCGGATGCGGTTTGCGCTGATAAGGCAGACCATAAACGCCGTCCATTTCCGGCGTCGTCAGTGGAATCGGCGGTGCGTTAAGCCAGACATCGCGCTCGCCGTGCGCCTGGATCAGCGCCCGCGCGTTGCCCGGATTCGACTCCAGATGAAAAGTGCGCGAGGCGTGCGCATAGAGCACCGGATCGTTGGCCACCTGCTCGTAAGACGGCAGCCGAATCGCCGTCCGCGCCCGATCCAGCCTCGGCTTCGAGCGCAGCGGCTGAAACTGCACGACCTGAGCGCCACCCGCCGGCGCCTTCGACGCGGCCCCCTTCTCCGGCTGCATCGCATAGGGATCGGCATGACGCATCAGGGCACCGGGCGTATCGACCTCGGTCGAATCGATCAACGCCCAGTCGCTGCCCGGCAACCAGCCACGCGGCACCATGAAGGAAGTACCGCGTAGATCACGAATCTCGCCGATGGCTTCGCCGGCCGCCAGACGGTGCGCCAGCGCGACAATCGCCCGTTCGGCGTTGCCGAAAATCAACAGATCGGCCTTCGAGTCGGGCAACACCGAACGGCGCACCTTGTCCGACCAGTAATCGTAATGTGCGATGCGGCGCAGACTGGCCTCGATGGAACCGATGACCACATTCGCCTCCGGGAAAGCTTCGCGGCAACGCTGCGCATAAACGACCACCGCCCGATCCGGCCGTTTGTTTGGCTCGGCGTTCGGCGTATACGCGTCGTCCGAGCGCAACTTGCGGTCGGCGGTATAGCGGTTGACCATTGAATCCATATTGCCGGCCGTTACACCGAAAAACAGATTCGGCTTGCCGAGCGCCCGAAAAGCCTTGGCCGAGCGCCAGTCGGGCTGGCTGATAATGCCGACGCGAAACCCCTGCGC
>CAXNNH010000118.1:0-5879 GCA_964203325.1 Burkholderiales bacterium
CCCAGCATGACCAGCACGGCGGGCTACATCCCTTTCATCGATAGCAGCACTTTCGACTTCGTTTATGGCGCCGGCAGCAGCACCGTCGGCGAGCGGGTGATCGACAGTCAGGACTGGTCGGCCAACCTTTATGTCGGAAAAATCATGGCCAACCAGAGTGCCGCTTTCGGCTTGAATTTTGCCGATGGCCGCATCAAGGGCTACCCCGTCACATCGAGCAACTATGTGCGCTACGTGCGGGAAAATTCGTCCTACGGCGTCAACGCCTTCAAAAACAACGGCGACAGCACCGTCAGCGATAGCGCTACGCGCCTGATGTGGACGCAGGCCGACAGCGGCGTCGGATTGGATTGGCAGGCGGCTCTGGCCTGGGCGCAAACGAAGAACGCCGAATCCTACCTGGGACACAACGACTGGCGTTTGCCCAACGCCAAGGAATTGCAAAGCCTTGTCGATTACAGCCGCGCACCGCTGGCCACCGATACGAGCAAGCGCGGAGCGGCCATCGATCCAATTTTCAGTTGTACGGCCATCGTCAACGAGGGCGGCGAGCCGGATTACCCCTTCTACTGGTCGAGCACCAGTTTCAAGGACGGCACGAGGGATGGCGTCCCCGCTGCCTACGTGACCTTCGGCCGTGCCCTCGGTTACATGAAACTCAATGGCAGCAGCATCTATCAATTGCTCGATGTCCACGGTGCCGGCACACAGCGCAGCGACCCGAAAGCCGGCAACGTCAGCGACTACCTACTGGGCAACAATGCCAATGGCCAACCGGTCTACGGACGCGGCCCACAAGGCGACGTGGTACGCATCGCCAATTTCGCTCGACTGGTGCGCGATGAACCGTCGGCCAGCACCACGCAACAAACTTTGAGCGTCGTACTTTCGGGCAACGGAGTGAACAAAAAATCGGGCAACATCGCCAGCACGCCGGCCGGCATCGATTGCGGAACGACGTGCAGCGCCAGTTTCCCCAATGGCAGTTCCGTCAGCCTGACACCGACGCCGACGAGCGGCTACTATTTTGCCGGCTGGAGCGGCGATTGCGCGGCAAGCAACACTGGCCTGTGCACCTTGAGCATGGACGGCGCAAAGAATGTCGGCGCCAGCTTCCGGCTGCTGAGTACACCCGAGGCTCCGGTGATTATCGCGGCGCAGCCTGGCCCCGGCAGCATGAGTCTGAGTTTCGCCGCAGCGCAGGACAACGGCTCACCGATTACCGGCTACACGGCGAGTTGCACGTCCCCCGGCCAACCGACGCGCAGTGCCAGCGCCAGCAGCTCGCCGATTACCGTGCGCAACTTGCTGGCCGGGGCAAGTTATTCATGCAGCCTCAGCGCTCACAACAGCCTCGGCAGCAGCCCGCAAACCGTCCTTGCCGGGCTGGTGCCAAAACGTAGCTCCCCCCTGAACGCGTTGCTGCTGTTGTTACTGGACTAATCCACCGGCACCACCTCTGGAAGCCGCGCCAATAGGCGTTCTCCAGAGGGCCTGCCCGGAGAGCCAATAAACACGCCATTCTCCAGCTATCAAGGCGCGCGATTTCGCGACGGATCGTGCTAATAGGAGGTTGCACTTGATTTGGAAACCCGCCCTCTTCAGGCACTCTCCCAATAGGGTTGGCTACCGATGCGCTCGGCGAGGTAATCGAGCAACAGCCGCACCCGATGCTCAAGAAAGAGGCCATCGGCGCCAATGCCGTGACCAAGATCAAACGTTCGGAGTTCAACGCCGGCAAGAATGCCCCTTATGTCAGCGACGAAGTTACACTCACCATTGCCG
This sequence comes from Burkholderiales bacterium, assembly GCA_964203325.1. Taxonomy (GTDB): domain Bacteria; phylum Pseudomonadota; class Gammaproteobacteria; order Burkholderiales; family Rhodocyclaceae; genus JACQYA01. Next base: position 1,786 of record CAXNNH010000118.1, read on the forward strand.
TCGAAGCGATCAAGCAATAAGCTGTCACGGCTGCCTGCGCTCTGTTGACCGGCAGCACAGAAGACCTCTCACGACCTCCCTACTTTTCAAGGAAACGAACAATGTCCGAAAAAACCGCCACCATCGCCCAAAAATCCCCTTACGCCGTCGATGTCGAAGCCGGCAAGAGCTACTGGTGGTGCTCTTGCGGCAAAAGCCAAAAACAACCGTTCTGTGACGGTAGCCACGCGGGCAGCGACTTCACTCCGCAGGAGTTCAAGGCGGAAACAAACACCACCGTCTATTTCTGCGGCTGCAAGCACAGTGCCCACGGCGCGCTGTGCGACGGAAGCCACAAAAATCTGTAATCCGGGCCAATCCACCCCAACCGAAACCACTCGGCGCGACGAGCGGGGGGAACCGGATAGTCCGCTGCTACGCTTGGCCGCCGTCCTCTTTTCAAAAGCGGGTATGGTGTGGCACGGCAAAGGCTACCTCGCTGCGCGCATGTTCGAGCGTTTGCGCAACGGCAGCGCTCAAGGAGTGCTGCTTGAATAGCCTTGGAAGCCGCGCCAATGCTCAATCTACAGGCATGCGCCTCGGAGCATCATGACATAAAACTAGTTTTTCGTCCCCTGAAATTCGCCGATCAACTGTTTCATGAGCGTCTTTTCGGAGGCGTTGACATGGGGGAAACCGGCGGTGTCGGAAAATCTGAAGTCGGCTTGGTTGGTCTGCGCAAAAGCAAAGTCATTGAACCACACCAGCCCTTTAACTTCCGGTCGGCTGGCAAGATAGCGAATCGTGTCGGAATACCACTGGCTGCGGCTAAAAGCGCCATAACTCGGCACGCTACCGATTTCTGTCACCAGGATAGGTTTACCGGCATAGGTACGCACCATCGTTTGCAGGAAGTTTTTGAACACCTGCTCACCGCTGACCCAGCCACCGCCACGTAGTGGATCGTTGCCCCAGTTGTAGCCCGAGACACCGATCAGGTCGACATAGCCATCGCCGGGGTAATAGTTGCGAATTTCGTTCGACGGCGCCGCGACTTCAGGTGGCGAGGCGTGGTCGGGCGACCAGAGGAATTGCGCATTGGTTGCGCCTTCCTGGCGGAACATATCGACGACTCGGCGATACATCTGCACATAGCCGCTCGGGTTGTTGCCATTGACGATGCCGGTCCAGGTATTGCTTTGCCCGTTCATCTCATGGGCAAAACGAATCATCACCGGTCTAGCGAAAGCGCGTACCTCGCGTGCCGTCTTGGTAATGCACTCGTCGTGTGCTCCCGACAGAATGCGGGCGTAGGAAAACTCGCTGGCGTTCAGATTACCCAAACCATCCTGGTGCGGTTCCCAAGTAATCATCGGAATAGCACCCGCACTGGCAATGCTTCCGGGAAGAAATGGATACTCGTTAAAGCTCGAACAGCTTCCGTTCGCCGTGCGCCACGGCTGAAAGTACATAACGATTTTGGGTGCAATCCCGATATCGCGGGTGTAATCGGCTATCGCGCTGTCGTAGGTATTCGTTGGGCGAAGGTGTACGCCAAACAATTTTTCAGAGGTGTCGACCGAAAAACTGACCGGCCCGGTAAAAACATCGATGTTTGCCCGTTGTCCATTAACGTCGGTGACAACGGCAACGACGCGGTGTTTCCCCGAGATGAGTTGGGTTGTCGGCACGGTGAAATCGAAACCGGCGACATTGTTGACGCCAGGAAATACGGGCGGCACATCTGGACGTGCAATCTTGACCGCGCTGCTGCCACCCACCAATCGGTCGTCGATATAGACATCGACCCGCGATGCGGCGGCGGCGCCTTCGCTCCAGCCAGCAATGCGCAAAGTTCCCGCGCCGGAGACCGTGCCGTTTATGGCAGGCGAATCGAGATAATTGCGCCCGACACGGCCTTGGGTATAGAAAAATTCGCTCTCGGTAATTTGGGTGCGCGTATCCTCAGCATCGATACCCACCAGCGTAATGCGATGGAAGCCGCGCGCTAAACCAAGGCTGTCCAGTTTTACCAAGGCATAGAAACCACTGTTGGCAATGCCGTATTCAGGGAATGCGGCTTGTACATCGCTGCGTGGCCGACCATACGACGCATCAGCGGCGTAGTGCCCGTCGATGAGAATCTCAAGTTTTTTGAAGCCGCCTTTGCCGAGCGCCCATCCCGTGACGCCGATGTCGCCCGAGGCCGGATCGCGTGGCCCAGGGCCGTCAATCGCTCCTTTAGTCGGTGTATTGGCAATATTGATTTTGATCGAGGCATTGGCGATTGGCGTACCTTGTACATCAAAGGAGGTGGCCGTGATCGTGCGCAGGCCATTGGGCAGGGCCAGACTATCGAACTCCAAAATAAAGCCGGAATTGGGCACATCGACGCGCGATAGCGGATAAGCGGCTTTGCCCAATGGCGTGTTGTCTACGGCGATTTGTACCGTCCCGGACGACGAGGGTGTTTTCGCCCAGCCGACGATTCTAACCGTGTTGATAACCGTCATTCCCTCCTGAATCGTGCTATCAAACGCAATTTGCTGGGCGATGGTCAGCGATGAAAAAAGCGCAAGCAACGTCGTCAATAGCCAACGCGAGCAAACGGGAGTAGAGCCGCGAGATAAAAAAAGGGAGTGCATGGAAAGTCCTTTCAAGAAGGTAGCCTATAGTTCCAGGTTAAATAGAGTCCAGACGCGAGTCCGAAAAGCCTGGGCGGTTAGGATTATAACCCAAGCGTTTATACATATAGAGTATAGCGACACACTACGGAAACGCGAACTTAGGGAAACGCTGATTTATTCACTATTGCCATTCCGAATTACTCAATTTTGTCATTCCGAACGTAGTGAGGAATCTTTAAAATCAAAACTTAGATTTCTCATTTCACCCGAAATGACAATTTGTTTCACTCGAAATGACAATTTATCAGCGCCTCCTTAGGTCACCCTTGGCCGACTAATTTTCGGGGGAAGCCCAGTACCTCCTACCTGATATCAGCCGCAGGTTCCTACCGCGCCACATGCCGTACAGAAATCGCATCCATCCTTGCGAATCATGGTGTGGTTACCGCATTCGCCACACAATTTTCCGGCGGTCGGTTTGGCGGCCGTGCTACCGGCTGGGGCTTCGAGAATTCCCATTTGTTGCAGCGGGAGACCCGTTTCATCGAGAATGCCCAGCATTGCGTAGCGGTGAATAATGAGCTGCGCGAGATAAGCGACGGTGGATGGGTAGTTAGTCTGCCGGCGAGTGCCGGGGATAAACGCCATGAAATCGCCGAGTGGCTCTGGATAATCGAGCAACTTGCGCAGCTTCATCCCTATCCAGGCCGGGTCGAGTACGCGCATATCAAACGAGAGTAGCTTGGTCAGGCCATCCAGGGCGCGCGGGTAATTGCCGGAGAGCCAAACCGAGTAGGGGCGCGTAACGCCGTCCGGTAGCGTGATTTCCTTCAGGCCGATCACAAAATCTTCGCCGGTGGCTGGATTGAAGATGTCTACGGTCCAGGATAGCGTACCGTCGGTGCCGGTTTTCGGTTCTTTCAGGCTGAACATGGCGTCCAGCACCGGTGTTGGGCCTTCGTGCTTGAAGGCACCGCTCTCTTGCACACGAAATTGGATCAGTTGCGCCATCGCGGCAACGATGGACGGCATACGTTTCTTTTCACCGTGTGGCGGAAAGGCCATATCGAAGCTTTCTTCACCGGCTGTTTTAGCCAGAGACTCCAGCTTTAGCGCTAGCCAGCCATGATCGTTGGCGCGCATGTCCATCGATAGCGTTTTAGCGACCGCACCCAGGCCACGCGGTTGCGACGGGCCGTTGACCCATACTTCAAACGGCCAAGTGCGGCCTTCCTGCTCGACCTGGCCGACAAATAGCGCGAACTTGGCGCTTCCGTGCTCGATCATATAGGTCCATGCCATGTTCCCTTCCGGCAAATCCGGGCGGTTTGGCCAGCGCAGGCTGGAAAGTACGGGGGCCGGAAGCGTCTTAATGGTCAGGCGACGATTGGCATCGCCGCTGACAAAATCCTGGGGCTGCTTCTTTTCTTCAACCTGTTTTTGCGATTCGACCGACAGCACCGAGCCGAGTACGCTGTTTGGGCGGTA
>CAXNNH010000119.1:0-5863 GCA_964203325.1 Burkholderiales bacterium
AGCAACGGTGAACCTTCCCTCGTCCGATCCAATTCATCGACCAACCGCTCAAGCGGAGCCGCAAATTCAGGATGATTATGCAGCCACTCAGATAGGTCTCGCTTCGCCTCCATCTCCGTTCTCCATCGCAGGTGTCAATGGGGTGAAAAGCAATTCGCGTGCCTACTACCATTTTTAATCACACCCGTTTGTTACCGTCCGGTTGCGAAAACTGTCAGCGCGACGACAATTTTTTTAAGCGGTACTGGCATCTCGTTACTGTAGGTTGTCGGGAAACAGAGGGGTATTTCAGGGCAACGGGGCAACCAAGGGGCAACGGAAGCCAGAAAGCACTTAGCCCCGGCTTGCGACCGAGGCTAAGTGCTTGTTTCTATTGGTGGGCCCGCACGGACTTGAACCGTGGACCAAAGGATTATGAGTCCTCTGCTCTAACCAACTGAGCTACAGGCCCGAAATATATTTCAACTGCTACCGCTATCCAGGAAACTGCGCAACTTATCGGAGCGGGACGGATGGCGCAGTTTGCGTAAGGCTTTAGCTTCGATTTGACGGATGCGCTCTCTGGTTACGTCGAATTGTTTACCGACTTCTTCCAGCGTGTGATCCGTATTCATTTCGATACCAAAACGCATGCGCAGTACTTTTGCTTCGCGCGGCGTCAATGTGTCGAGAACATCCTTGGTTATAAAACGCAGGCTAGAGTATAACGCAGCATCGGTCGGAGCGAGCGTGGCTGAATCTTCAATGAAGTCACCAAGGTGCGAGTCATCGTCGTCGCCGATCGGCGTTTCCATCGAAATCGGTTCTTTGCTGATTTTGAGTATTTTGCGGATCTTCTCTTCAGGCATGTCCATTTTCTTGGCCAGAGTTGCGGGATCGGCTTCTAGTCCGGTTTCCTGCAGAATCTGGCGCGAGATACGGTTCATTTTATTGATCGTTTCGATCATGTGCACCGGGATACGAATGGTGCGTGCCTGATCGGCAATCGAGCGCGTAATCGCTTGCCGAATCCACCATGTAGCATAGGTCGAGAATTTATAGCCGCGACGGTATTCGAACTTGTCTACCGCTTTCATCAGGCCGATATTACCTTCCTGAATCAGGTCGAGGAACTGCAGTCCGCGATTGGTGTATTTTTTGGCAATCGAGATAACCAGGCGCAAATTGGCTTCGGTCATTTCGCGCTTGGCGCGACGGGCCTTGGCTTCACCGGTGGACATCTGTTTGTTGATGTCTTTCAGTTCCTTGAGGGGAATGCCGATACGTGTTTGCAGTGCGAGCAGTTTTTTCTGTTCTTCCTTAATATTTGGCGCATTGCGCGTAAGAATGGGGGCATACGTTTTGCCAGCAGCGACAATCTCGCCATCGACCCAGTCGAGGTTAAGTTCGTTACCGGGGAATACCTTGATGAAATGTGGACGCGGCATGCGCACGGTGTCGACACAGATGCGCTGAATCTTGCGCTCGCAGGCTCGTGCCTCCTCCACCATGCTGCGTACCGAGTCGCACAGGCGCTCAATGGTTTTTGAGGTAAAGCGGATGCCCATCATCTGCTCGGAGATCTCATGCTGCAATGCCAGATAGGCTTTGTCCTGCGATCCTTTCTTACTTAGAGCAGCGTGCGCCTTGGCGTAAAGATCCTTGATGATCGCAAAACGCTCAAGACCTTCCGTCTTCAATTTGAGCAAAGAAGCTGCAGCGGCGGCACCTTCCATGCCCTCTCCTTCTTCGCCTTCCTCCCCTTCGACTTCTGCTTCTTCATCCTCGGCCAAATCCTCGACGGCTCCGTCTGCATTGGGGTCGATCAGGCCATCGATCAGTTCATCGATGCGCATTTCTTCGCACTCGATCTTGTCGGCTGAATTTACGATTTCGGCAATAGTCGTCGGACAAGCGGAGATGGCTTGAATCATGTGTTTCAGGCCGTCTTCAATACGCTTGGCAATTTCGATCTCGCCTTCCCGAGTGAGTAGTTCAACCGAGCCCATTTCACGCATGTACATGCGAACGGGGTCGGTGGTACGACCGAACTCGGAGTCGACGGTAGATAGCGCCTGTTCAGCTTGCTCTTCAACATCGGCATCGTCAGCGCCCGCATTCGGCGCAGCGTCGGACATGAGCAGCGTTTCGGCATCGGGCGCATGGTCGTAGACCTGAATGCCCATGTCGTTGAAGGTGCTGATGATGTTTTCGATCTGCTCGGCGTCGACCACGTCGTCTGGCAGGTGATCGTTGATCTCGGCGTAGGTCAGGAAACCACGTTCCTTACCCAACTTGATCAGCGTCTTCAGCCGTGTCTTGCGCGTCTCATCATCTACCGGCGATGGCTGGGTGCCACTTTGTGCCAATAGCTCGGCTGTTGCTTTTGCTTTCGCCGATTTTGTCGTAACTGCCTTTTCCCTTGCCATGACCATATCCCGGTTAGCGTTATACTGGAAAAACCGCCAATTATATCACAACTTAGACAGTTTTTCCGCGAGTACCGAGCGCCTGCAGGTACTGTTGCTTCTCTTCGCCTGAAAGTCCGGCTACGCCCAGCTTCTGGACTTTTGCCTGCAATGCGGCGAAGGCTCGCTTGTGCTCGCCTTCGGCAAGACGTTCGACTGCGCCGTTAAATTCAGCGTCGATATCCTCTTCGGCAAAAGGCTGTTGCATTAGTTCCGCAGCCGCGTCGCGCAACACACTTTCGTCTTCATTGCCGCGTAATCGTTCAAGCAGCGCTGCGTAGGCGGGAGGCGGCTCCCCGGCTGCAAGTATCGTTGCGCACAGATGGTGCACTGCGCGTGCCTCGATGGAATTGCTGGGCAGTGAATCGAGTGGTAAACGGTGAGCCAGTGCCGGTCTCTGCAATAACATTCGTAACAAGGGACGTAGTAGCGATGGCGCCTGCCTGGGCACCCGTAGCGGTGCTGGCGGGGCAATTGCGCGCAAGTCGCACAAGCGCTCAACTTCGGCCTGAGAAAAACCACTGGCTTCGGCCAGTCGTTTGACCAGTTGCAAACGCAATAACGGCGTTTGCAGGCGGCCAAGTAGTGGCTTGGCGTCGGCCACCAGCTTGGCTTTGCCTTCGGCGCTCGTTAGATCACAATGGGTGGCCAGTTCGCGCAACAAGAAATCCGAGAGTGGCGTCGCTTGCGCGATTACTTGCTCAAAAGCGGTGCTTCCTTGGCTACGCACAAAACTATCCGGGTCCTCTGTGTCAGGCAGAAAAACGAAGCCGATACTCTTTTGCTCGGGTAGGGATTCCAGACTGTTTTCCAGTGCGCGCCAAGCAGCCTTGCGCCCGGCCGCATCACCATCGAAGCAATAAACGATGCGGTCGACCTGGCGCAGCAGCTTTTGTACGTGCGTTGCCGTCGTTGCCGTACCGAGCGTGGCTACCGCGTTGCCGATACCATGCTGGGCGAGGGCGACAACATCCATGTAACCTTCGACCACGATGGCGGTGTCTTTCTCGCGCAATGCTGCACGCGCTTGTGGCAAACCAAATACTTCGCGACCTTTTTCAAAAAGCGGCGTCTCCGGCGAATTCAGGTACTTTGGTTTTCCAGCGCCGAGTACGCGACCACCAAAAGCAATCACTTCGCCTTTTTGATTCAGGATCGGAAACATCACCCGGTCGCGGAAGCGGTCATATAGCCGACCGTCGTCACTTTTTCCGACCAGACCGGCGACTTGCAGTTCCGTTGCGCCGTAATCGTCAAAGGCTGCCGCCAAGCTTTGTCCGCCTTCCGGTGCGTAGCCAATGCCGAATTTTTGGGCGATTTCACCGCTCACACCGCGCGCCTTTAGGTAGTCGATGGCCTTGGTGGAACGCTTGAGTTGTTCGTAGTAATACTTCGCGGCGCGTGCCATGACGTCGGTCAGCGACGCGATTGGGGGGCCGTCATGCGGCTGGCGACCTTCTTCTTCCGGTACTTGCAAGCCGACTCGCCTAGAGAGTTCCTTGATGGCATCGATGAAACCGAGACCAGAATACTCCATAAGAAAACCGATCGCTGTGCCGTGCGCACCGCAACCAAAACAGTGGTAAAACTGCTTGCTCGGACTGACGGTAAACGAAGGGGACTTCTCGCTGTGAAACGGGCAACAGGCAGCGAAGTTGGCTCCGGCTTTCTTAAGCGGCACGTAGCCATCAATCAGGTCAACTACATCGACGCGATGCAGTAGTTCCTGAATGAATGATTCGGGGATCATCCCGTTAGCCTTTGGCCAGCCACAGGCGGCGCCGACGCAGAAACTTAGCCGCCGGAGAGGCGGATTTTCACCCGCTTTGAAATTTCGGTCATATCGGCGCGACCCGCAAGCCTTGGCTTGAGGAGAGCCATCACCTTGCCCATGTCACCGGGGCCGACTGCGCCAGCTTCGTCAATCGCACTAGCAACTGCGTCGGCGATTTCATCGGCACCCAGACCAGCAGGCATGTAGGCGCCAAGCAGTGCGGCCTCAAACTTTTCGGCATCGGCAAGATCGCTACGCCCGGCCGCTTCGTATTGTGTGATCGAGTCGCGGCGCTGCTTGAGCATTTTGTCGATGACGGCGACGACTGCAGCATCATCAAGCACGATGCGTTCGTCGACTTCCTTTTGTTTGACCGCCGCCAGCAGGAGGCGGATTGCACCGAGCTTCGCCGTTTCCCTGGCGCGCATGGCCGCCTTCATGTCTTCGGTAATGCGCTCTTTCAGGGTCATTACTCTCTCCTTTGATCCTACGGCGGGGCGGTACACTGCGTTCAACCCAAGCAGTACATCAGCCCAGAAACGCCAAAAGCCGCCCATCAATAAGCGGGCGGCAGTTTGGCGATTACAGTCAGTGCTTAGTACAGTTTCGGCGGCAGGGTTTGGCTGCGCATACGCTTGTGATGGCGCTTGACGGCCGCCGCTAGCTTGCGCTTGCGCTCGGCAGTGGGTTTCTCGTAAAACTCACGGGCACGCAACTCGGTCAACAGACCAGTTTTTTCAACGGTACGCTTGAAACGGCGAATCGCTACTTCGAACGGCTCATTTTCCTTCAGACGAATGGCAGGCATTAACTCTATCCTAATTTCAATAATTGGCAGATTGCAGAACAGCCGAACATTATAAACAAAGCTTGTTGATAATTCCAAATATTTGTTCATCACAGGGATTTGAAATTCAACGATCCGTTTCAATTTATTACTTGATTCGCCTTAAGGCGGGCTTAAAATTGCGCCTTTACAATTTTCACTGCCTGTTAATTCTCCATTGGATGGAAACCTCCTGCATGCTCGAAGCGCTTAGTCTGGAATGCGTACGTGGCGAACGCCGCCTGTTTTCCGGCGTTGGCTTTCGCCTGGAAGGCGGCGAGATGCTTTATTTGCAGGGGCGTAATGGCTCGGGAAAAACCAGCTTGTTGCGCATGCTGTGCGGTCTGACGCCCCCCACTTCCGGCGAAATTTATTGGCGTGGCCGAGCGATCAGCCAGTTGGGTGAAGACTTTCGCGGCGAATTGTGCTATCTCGGGCACCACAATGCGATCAAGGAAGAGCTAACGCCGCTAGAGAACCTGCTGGCCTCGGCAAAACTGGCGGAAGAAGCACTTGATGAGGATGCGGCACTGGATGCGTTGGAAAGAGTCGGGCTGGCTGGTCGCGAGGATTTGGCATGCCGCTATCTGTCGCAAGGGCAAAAGCGCCGCGTCGCGCTGGCGCGGCTGGTTAACGAAAAGCGGGCGCTATGGGTGCTTGATGAACCTTACGTGGCGCTCGACAGTGCGGCAGTACAACTGGTGGCCGGGCTGATCGGTGCGCATCTGCAACGCGGCGGACTAGCCGTATTGACCACGCACCAAGCGGTTGAAGTACCGGCCGCTGCAGTTCGCGAGTTGTTTCTCGACGCTAATC
>CAXNNH010000120.1:0-5823 GCA_964203325.1 Burkholderiales bacterium
CGACCGGCAAAATCGTTGGCACTTGGGCAACTATCGGCATTCTTGCCCTGCTCAAGGAAAGCGGCATTAGTCGCTTCCTCGAAGACTTCCCCATAGCGTCGCGTTTTGGGGGAGTGCTTAATCATCAACGCCTTGGCTTTCCCGGAAAGCCCCATCTGGCTGCAGGCCAGCGCCTGGCCGTTTAAACGTCCCAATTCCTGCAAGGCGGCCAGGCCGGCCTCCGGTGTTTCCGCAATGGCCGGCAAGGCGATCAGCGTTAGCGCGACAAAAAAGGCAATTGGTTTCATGGACAATGGTCGATCAAAATGGGCGGGATGAACAGCGGCGGATTATAGGTTACCTGCGCCGATTTCCTTTAACGCGGCTCAAAAAATCGGGATAAACAGTTGTGCCAGTGCTTGATCTACGAGAAAGCTACCTGGAGGGATAGGCGGGTCGCATTCCCTCCAGAGAGAACATTGGCTCAGTGAAACAGTTGGTACTGGACGAGGTAGACAGCCGCGCCGGCAAAATACCCAATCAGCGCCAGGCCACTGATCTTTTTGACGTACCAGAAGAAATGAATCTTCTCCAGCCCCATCGCCGCCACGCCAGCGGCCGAGCCGATAATCAGGATGGAACCGCCGGTACCCGCGCAGTAAGCCAGGAACTCCCACAAGAAATGATCGGCTGGATAGTCCGTTAGGCTGTACATGCCCATCGAGGCGGCGACCAACGGCACATTGTCCACAATCGCACTGGCGATACCGATAATCATCACAATCACATCCTGCCGCCCGACGGTCTTGTCCAGCCATTGTGCCAGCGAGGTCAGGATGTGCGTGTGCTCCAGCGTCGCCACGGCGAGCAGGATGCCGATGAAAAACACCAGCGAACTCATGTCGATCTTGCTGAGGGCATGTGCCAGCGTCAGGTGCTGCTTGGCATCGTCTTCCTTGTGGCGATGCACCAGATCGCCGACCAACCACAGGATGCCGAGGCCGAACATGATGCCCATGAAGGGCGGCAGGTGCGTGATGGTCTTGAACGCGGGAACCGCCACCAGCGCACCCAAGCCCATGAAGAACATCAGATTGCGTTCAAACGCCGTGGTGTGCAGCCCATTGTCGATATCCACCCGCTGCGGCGCCACGACATCGCGGCCACGCAGGACGTAAGCGGTGATGGCCAGCGGCACGATCATGCTGACCAGCGAGGGGAGAATAACCGCCTTGATGATGGCCAGACTGGTGATCTGGCCGCCTATCCACAGCATGGTGGTGGTGACATCGCCAATCGGCGACCAGGCACCGCCGGAGTTGGCCGCAATGACGATAATGCCGGCAAAAAAGAGTCGGTCCTCATGCTTGTCCAGCAGTTTGCGCATTAGCGAAATCATGACGATGGTGGTGGTCAGATTGTCGAGCATGGCACTGAGAAAAAAGGTGACGAAGCCCACCAGCCACATCAGTGACGATAGCTTGCTCGTCTTGATCCGTGTGGTGATGACTTCAAAGCCGTTATGCGCGTCCACCACTTCGACTATCGTCATGGCCCCCATCAAGAAGAATACGATCTGCGCGGTTGCCATCAGTGATTCGCTCAACTGATGGCTCACCAACGCCGTATCGCTGTTCGATACGGCATAGATCGTCCATAGCAGTCCCGCACCGATCAGGGTCGAAGCTGATTTGTTGATTTTGAGCGGGTGTTCCAGCGCAATCGCCGCGTAGGCGATGATAAAAATGACAATTAGGGCAATTGGCATGTTAATACTCCATAAAAGAGAGGTGGAAAAATTGTCAATGCAGCAACGGTTTCGTCTCGGGATTGGAAAAAACGATACTGACCCGCGTACCAGTCCCTCTCGCACTCTGCATCTCCAGACACCAACCGAGTCGTTGCGTTACTCGGTCGACGATGGACAAGCCCAAGCCGTAACCGCAACTTTCCTCGCCCTTGACGTGGCGATTGAAGAGCGCAGGAAAACGCTCCTGCGGGATGCCGATGCCGCTATCAACAATTTCAAGGTGCGTAGCATCGATGCAAATATTAATGACGCCTTCGTTGGTATAGGTGCAAGCGTTGCGCAACAGGTTACTGACCACGACGTAGGCCAGAGAGCGCTCAACAGCGAGGATCGGGCGTTCCCGCACCTCAACGGCAATCCTTACCGGGCGTCCTGCTAACGAAGGCGTACAGTCGGTGACCGCATCGCTAAGCACTTCAACGATGGCACACGCCGGATCACCTCCCCGATCTTCCTCCTTGGCGAGAATAAGCATGGCTTCGAGAATTTGCCCCAGACGCACCGTTTGACGATAAATGGTATGCAAACGCTGTCGGATGGCGTCTGGCAGTTGTTGGTACTCCACGAGCACCTCGGCTGCGCCGCGAATGATCGCTACCGGGGTGCGCAGTTCATGGCTGACATCTGCGGCGAAGTAGCTTTCTCGCTTGATGAATCCGTCTAACCTGAGTGCGAAATCATCCAGGCCCTGAACCAAACGACCAATTTCATTGTTGGGATATTCGGCGGTTGAAAACGTTAAGGTCGGGCCGTCCTGCAGGTTGGCCCTGGCCGATTTCTCGGAAATGTCGCCGAGTAATTTACCTATGGGTCGCACCACCTGGCTTGCAAGGTGATTCCCCAGCAGAAAAGAGAGGAAAGTCATTAGCCCGGTGCCCAAAAGTAAAAATAGGGCGAGATTAGCCAGGCTGGAAGCAACGTAGGTTCGATCATAAATCAGGGCATAGGGGTTGCCAGCGACATCGGTCACCAGTACCGAATAGTCACGATCTTCGTGCAGCATACGTTCCAGGCGTTGCTGCCCAGGCTTGACCGCTTCCAGTTTCGGAAAGTCCGGGACGGGCAAATAATGGCCGGAAAGAATCGCGGACGATGGTGGCAAGGCTTCTGGGTTACGTGCCTTGCGATTTTCGAAGCTTTCCATTTCGACGTGCATCATGCGTTGGATCGCGCGCTCTTCAAGATCGGCCACCAAACCGAACGTCACCAGACTGAGCAGCGCGCTAACGGAAAAACCGAGCAATACAAAAGGCCGAACGAGACTGCTGCTCAGACTATCAAAGGGTGGTTTGTTCATAAGCGATCCGATAACCGAAACCGCGTACGGTGTGAATGAGCTGTCGCTCGAAGGGTTTGTCGATAGCGTTACGCAGGGAGTACATGTGCACAACCAGTGCGTGGGTATCGCCCCTGTCTTCTCCCCAAAGTTCACGGTGCAGTGCAAGGTTGTGTACGACGTTGGGCGAGTTGCGCATCAGCAGGGCCAGTATCTTGAGTGGTCCAGGAGGGAGGCTGATCGGCACCCCGGCGCGCTCGACCGCCAAGGTACCGGTATCCATGCGTAGATCACCTACTATCAGTGCGCCACCGTCGGCGGCCTGACCCGCGCGCCTGATCAGGGCGCGAATTCTCGCCTCGATCTCGCGCAGGGAAGCGGGCTTCGTGACGTAATCGTCGGCGCCGATGTCGAAAGCGGCGATCTTGGTGTCGATTTCGTCCTTTGCCGTAAGCATGACAATGGGGACGCGGCTGCGTAGTGTCTGGCGAATGTGGCTACAGATAGTCATCCCGTCCGGCCCCGGCAGCATCATGTCGAGAACGACCAGATCATATTCGTTAGTTACCAGAAGGCTGAGTGCGGCGTGGCCATCGGCGGCGTAGTCCGTGAAATAGCCCTGGATTTCGAGAAAATCGATCAGGTTCCTGGCCAGATCGCGATCGTCTTCAACGATTAACAAGCGGCTTGCCATTTTCTCCTTGCCCTCTGAAAAAACTGTACGGCGAAACGATACGCGTATTTCTGTGTCGGCCTATATTTTCTTGTCGAGCTTTTTACCCACAAACATCGGGTGCGCGTGACGGCTGAGAATGAAGTCGGCAATGAACTTGAGCCAGATCGTTACGCCAGCGATTGCCGACCAGGTCTGATACTCCATCGCGCCAATCAAGACATTAAGAATCACCCAGACCGCAATGCAGCCGGCGATGAAATTGATCGCTGCAGCAGAGGACGCGAATTTTTTTGGATTAATGGGTGGAGCGCCGCGTTTGAGCGCCACCTCCGAATAATCGCCGCGTGCCAGTATCCGCCAGGCGCGACGCAACCAGAAGAAAGCGATAGGAAATAGTGCCAGGAAAAGAATCCACGTCAAGGCAACGCTGAAGTCAAAAACCATTTACCACTCCGAAAGTGCGGCCCAAGCCGCGCAATAGCACAACACCGCATAAAAAAACCCCGCCAGCACCGCCGGCGAGGTTCCGATTCTTACAGGATACTGCACACGCCCGATAAGCTGGGCGTTGTTATAGCAAGCCGATTAGTGCGCACCATCCACAGCCTTGGAACCACGCGGTGTACGCACGGCTTCGACCATGTGCTGGATGTGCTCCGGCGGCTCTTTGGTGAACTTGTCGACCGTGAAGGCAACGATAAAGTTGACCAGCGCGCCGACGGCACCGAAGGCTTCCGGCGTGATGCCGAAGAAGCTGTTGGCCCCGCCAATCATCGGCAGGAAGTCGGTTCCCTTGATAAAGAAGATACCCTTGTGCGCAAACACATAGAACAGGGTGATGAAGAGGCCGGCCAGCATACCGGCAATGGCGCCTTCCTTGTTCATCTTCTTCGAGAAGATACCCATCATGATCGCCGGGAACAGCGAGCTGGCCGCAATACCAAAGGCCAGTGCGACTGTACCGGCGGCGAAGCCAGGCGGGTTTAGACCGAGATAACCGGAGATGACGATTGCCACTGCCATCGAAATCTTGCCAGCCAGCAGTTCGTTCTTTTCGCTGATGTCCGGCTTGAAGATGCCCTTCACCAAGTCGTGCGAAACAGCCGCAGAGATGGCCATCAGCAAACCAGCGGCGGTCGACAGAGCCGCCGCCAGACCACCGGCCGCCACCAGAGCGATAACCCAGTTCGGCAGCAGCGCGATTTCCGGATTAGCCAGCACGATGATGTCGGCGTTAACCGTCAGCTCGTTGCCCTTCCAGCCAGCCGCGTCGGCCTTGGCCTTGGCATCGGCGTTCTTGGTCTTGTCGTTGTAGTACTGGATGCGACCGTCGCCATTCTTGTCTTCGAACTTCAGCAGACCGGTCTTTTCCCAGCGCTTCATCCAGTCTGGACGATCTTCAGCCTTGATACTGGCTTCCGGTGCGTACAAATCGCCGCCCTTAACGACAGCGGTGTTGACCGTGCCATGCAGGTTCAGCTTGGCCATCGCCGCTACAGCAGGCGCCGTGGTGTACAGGATGGCGATGAAGACCAGCGCCCAGCCGGCCGACGAACGTGCGTCCTTGACCGTCGGAACGGTGAAGAAGCGCATGATGACGTGCGGCAGACCGGCGGTACCGATCATCAGCGACAGGGTGTACACGAACATGTTCAGCGTGCTGCCGGCTGTCGTGGTTGTGTACTTGCCGAAGCCGAGATCGACGACGACCTGGTCAAGCTTGGTCAGCAGCGACACATCGGTACCGGCCATCGTTGAGCCAAGACCGAGTTGCGGAATCGGGTTGCCGGTCAGGTGCAGCGAGATGAAAATCGCCGGGATGGTATAGGCGAAGATCAGCACGACATACTGGGCGACCTGCGTGTAGGTAATCCCCTTCATGCCGCCGAACACGGCGTACATGAAGACGATGCCCATACCGACGTAGATGCCAACTTCGCTCGAAACGCCGAGGAAGCGCGAGAAGGCGACGCCCACCCCGGTCATCTGACCGATGATGTAGGTAATCGACGCGGTCAGCAGGCAGATGACGGCGACCGTTGAGGCACCCTTCGAGTAGAAGCGGTCACCGATGAACTGCGG
>CAXNNH010000121.1:0-5811 GCA_964203325.1 Burkholderiales bacterium
ATGATCAATCTGGCCATCGACGAGAAATCGCGCTATACCGGCGGGCACTGCCAGCGCGTCCCCTCGTTGACCATGATGTTGGCCGAAGCGGTGAATCAGACACGCGAGGGGCCACTGGCCGGCTTCACGTTGAGCGACAAGGATCGTTATGAGTTAAAGATTGCCGGCCTGCTCCATGATTGCGGCAAAGTAACGACGCCCGTCCATGTGGTCGATAAGGCCACCAAGCTACAAACCCTGTTTGATCGTATCGAAATGATCGACACCCGCTTTGAGGTATTAAAGCGCGATGCCGAGCTGGCTATGTTGCGCGCTGTCCTGGCGGGGGAAAACCGGGAGGCTGCGGAGAATCGGCTGCAGGAGCAAGTGCGTGCTATCGACACAGATCGAGCTTTCCTGCGACACGCCAACGTCGGCGGCGAAGCCATGCAGCCCGACGAACAGGAGCGCGTGCGCCGCATCGCGCAGCACTATCGCTGGGTGAATACGGAAGGTGCGGAGGCCGACTTCCTGAGTGCCAATGAAATCGAAAATTTGACGATTCGAGCCGGCACGCTCACTTCGGCCGAGCGTGAAATAATCAATTACCATATCGTTGCCACCATCAAAATGCTGGAATCCCTGCCTTGGCCCAAACACCTGCAGCGCGTCCCGGAATATGCCGGCGGCCACCATGAGCGCATGGATGGCAAGGGCTACCCGAAAGGCTTGAAGCGCGATGAAATGTCGGTTCAGGCGCGAATTATGGGTATCGCCGATATTTTCGAAGCGTTAACCGCCCGTGATCGTCCTTACAAGGAAGGGATGAAGCTCTCGCAGGCGCTGAGTATTCTCGCTAACTTCAGCAAAAATGGTCATATCGACCCCGACCTTTTTGACGTATTTGTGCAGCAGAAAGTTTATCTGCAGTATGCCGAACAGTATCTGAATGCCTCGCAGATTGACGAGATAGCCCGGTAGGCGATTAGCGTTTGAGGCCCTTGGGCATGAGCAATACCGTATCGAGTCCCAGCGCGTTCATTTTCTGGCGAGCCGCGTCGGTTTCCTCGCGCGTTTTGAAGGGACCGACCTTGACATGAACCTCCAAGGTCGAAGGAATTCCATTCAACGTCAGCTTGGCGTGTAACTCCTCGGCAAGACGCACGTCGGCAAACACTCCCGCCTGCAGGGCGTAACCCGAGAATAGGCGCGGCGGGGCCGGTTTCGGCCAAGTCACCTCAGGAGAGACTTCCTCCTTCGTCGGCGTAGCGGTCTGTCTCGGCGATGCCGGGGTGGGGCGTGGAGGTTGAGCCGGAGTGGAGGCAGAGGCAGAAGCTGACGCGGGAGCGCTTGGCGGTTGGGCGGGTACGCTCGCCGGAGGTGGCAAGGGAATGCTTTTTGGCTCGGCGCGCGGTTGTGGGCGAGTGCTCACCTTGCTCTCCGGTTTTATCTCCGGCTTGGCCTCCGGCACAGGGGCTGCTCGCTGCGGCACGGGCTGTGCCGAAACTTGGGGGCGCGGCGGACGTGACGGCTGTTCGGTCGGCGGTGCCGAGGGGTCGAGGGGAGCTGCGCTAACTTCAGGCTCCGCTTTTACGTTGATTTCCTTGCCAACTTCCAAAGATTGCTCGGCAATCTTCACCGGCTGCGTCACGTCTTTCCTCGATTCCGGTTCCGCCTGGGCAGGGTCTAACGTGGCGGACTTTGGCTGACTGGGCGCACTCAGGTAGTCGAAAAGCCCCAATGAGCCGAGCAGAACAACAATCATCAGACCGGCAAAACCCATCCGCCAGACAAGTTTCCGTTTCAGTGCGGACTGCTCGTTACGCACGTCGGCAGAAGTATCCCACTCGTCACTGGCCATATGTACGCTGCCTCCAGAATTTCTCTTGCTTCATGATCGCGAGCGGACCAAGGCTACCACCAGTTCCGCTTCGGCACGCGCAACACCGCAATGCTCCGAAATGGTCAACGCATCATGTCCCTGCATCGCCATCTCCATCGCTTCGCTATAAATCGGCGCAACATTTTGTACCGAGCGATCCTGCGTCAATTCGCGCCGAAACTCATCGCGTGCATCTGATAGTTCGCCCCGCAGACGCCCGACTTCGCCCCGCAAGTGCATCACTTCACTCCGCAAGTGCATCACTTCGCGATCCAAACGCTCGTTCACTTGCTGGCCTGGAACTTCCGGCGGAGGCTCGTTCCAGGGAAACTCGGGCGCAGCGCGGCGTTCGGCCTTGGGCTCAGGTTCAGGCTCGCGCGCGGCGGCATAAGCCGCCACAGCAGATTGTGCGGCGGCGCTGCCTACTTCTTTCTCGTGTTTGATCAAGCGCATACGCAAAAACACAACCAGCACGTAAACAGCCAGTAACGCGACGATCACGATCAAGACGTCACGCCAGTTCAGATGGGTCAGCACATCAAAAGTCATCGCTTGTCTGAGGGTTTTAATCTGCTGGATATTATCCTAAAAGCGCAATCGAGCGCTCAATGCCTGTTTTGACTTTTTCTACCTTTTTCCTCTGGCGTTCCAGCAACGATTGCCTGGAGGCAGCAGCCCCTGCCGTTTAAAACGAAGACCATTAACCGGCGGGCAGAGGACAGGGCGAAGGTGAAAAATTTAAGCTCCGTTAGCGTGCGTCGAGCAGTCCGTCCACTTTTTACGAAGCTATTCGGGATCGGTTTAGCGGCGCTACCGAGCCGTTAAAGTCGACTACCCGTCTGGAGACCCGCGCCAACGCTGGTTCTACAGAGCACCTGCCCGCAGAGCCAGCATTGGCGCGGGTCTTCAGGGTATCACCCCGGAGAGCGCCTGTTTACGCCACTCTCCGGGCAGCGATGTTTTAGATCGGCTTCAACCGGGGTTCAAACGCTGAAGTTGCGGCTTGAGTTTTTCGACCGTGGAAACAAAGTCAGCCAAGCGTTTTTTCTCCTGTTCGACGACGGCGGCCGGCGCGCGGGCGACAAAACTTTCGTTGCCGAGCTTGCCTTGCGCCTTGACGATCTCGCCTTGCAGCCGGGCAATCTCCTTGCCCAAACGCTCGCGTTCGGCGACCACGTCGATCTCGATTTTCAGCATCAGGCGCGTTTCGCCGACCACGGCGACCGGCGCGCTGGCTTCGGCCGCCAAGCGGTCAAAACCGTCGGCGACGATCTGCATCTCGGAAAGCTTGGCCAGCGCTTTCAGGTAGGGCGCGAATTCGGCGAGTGTAGCGGCGTTGCCCGAGGCGATTAAAGGCACTTTCACCGCCGGCGACAGGGTCATTTCGCCACGCAGGTTGCGGCAAGCGTAGGCCAAGTCTTTCAACTGCTGCACCTTGGCTTCACTCACGGCGTCGATTTTTTCCGCTTGTGCTCGCGGGTAGGCGGCCAGCATCAGCGAAGCGTGCGTTTTACGGCCCGCGATCGGCGCCACGGCCTGCCATAGCTCTTCGGTAATGAAGGGAATCAGCGGATGTGCCAGGCGTAGCACAGTTTCCAGCACGCGGGCCAGCGTGCGCCGCGTGGCGCGCGCTTCCTGTTCCGTGCCAGATAGAATCTGTACCTTGGCCAGCTCCAGATACCAGTCGCAGAACTCATCCCAGATAAATTCGTAGATCTCGCGCGCCAGCAGGTCGAAGCGGTAATCGGCGAAATGCTGGGCGATTTCGGCTTCGCTGCGTTGCAGTTTGCTGACGATCCAGCGGTCGGCGAAGGAAAAACTAAGCTTCGGCGAACATTGTTCCGGCGTGCACGCCTCCAACCCAAGATCCTGGCCTTCGGTATGCATCAGCACGAAGCGCGTGGCGTTCCACAGCTTGTTGCAGAAGTTGCGGTAGCCTTCGCAGCGATGCAGGTCGAATTTGATGTCGCGGCCAGGGCTGGCCAGCGAAAGGAAGGTGAAACGTAGCGCGTCGGTGCCGAAAGCCTGGATGCCTTCCGGAAACTCCTTGCGCGTGCGCTTTTCGATCTGTTCGGCTTGCTTCGGATTCATCAAACCCGTCGTGCGCTTCTTCACCAGTTCGTCCAGGCCGATGCCGTCGATCAGGTCAATCGGATCGAGCACATTGCCCTTCGACTTGCTCATTTTCTGGCCTTCCGCATCGCGGATCAGGCCGTGCACATAAACGTCCTTGAACGGAATCTGGCCGGTGAGGTGCTTGGTCATCATCACCATGCGCGCCACCCAGAAGAAAATGATGTCGAAACCGGTGACCAGCACCGTCGACGGCAAGTAAAGATCGAGTGCCGGGTTCGATTTGGCTGGCCACTCGGGCGTCCAGTCCAAGGTCGAAAACGGCCACAGCGCCGAGGAATACCAGGTGTCGAGCACGTCCGGGTCGCGGACCAGCGTCCCCGTGTAGCCTGCTGTTGTCGCTTGTGTCCTGGCCTCCGTTTCGTCGTGCGCGACGAAGATTTCGCCCTTGTCACCGTACCACGCCGGAATCTGGTGACCCCACCACAGTTGGCGCGAGATGCACCAATCCTGGATGTTGTTCAACCACTGGTTGTAGGTATTGACCCAGTTTTCGGGAACGAACTTGATTTCGCCGGAGGCGACGCATTCGAGCGCCTTGCCGGCGATGCTCGTTCCATCAGCCCCCGGCTGGGTCATGGCCACGAACCACTGGTCGGTGAGCATCGGTTCGATGACGACGCCGGTACGGTCGCCACGCGGCACTTTCAGCGTGTGCTTGTCAATTTTTTCCAGGAAACCCTGCGCTTCGAGGTCGGCGACGATCTGTTTGCGCGCATCGAAGCGATCCAGCCCTTGATAGACAGCCGGCGCGTTGTCATTGATTTTCGCGTCCAGCGTCAGAATCGAAATGATCGGCAGCTTATGGCGCTGACCAACCGCATAGTCGTTGAAGTCATGCGCCGGCGTGACCTTGACGCAGCCGGTGCCGAAGGCGAGGTCGACATAGGCGTCGGCTATGATCGGAATTTCGCGTTCGCAAAGCGGCAACTTTACCGTCTTGCCGATCAGGTGCTTGTAGCGCTCGTCCTCGGGATGCACCATCACGGCGGTGTCGCCGAGCATGGTTTCCGGGCGGGTCGTGGCGACCGTCAGGCTGGCCGAGCCGTCGCTCAACGGGTAGCGAATGTGCCACAAGTGCCCTTGCTCTTCCTCGCTCACGACTTCGAGGTCGGAGACGGCGGTATGCAGCACCGGATCCCAGTTCACCAGCCGTTTGCCGCGATAAATCAGCCCTTCTTTGTGCAGGCGAACGAAGGTCTCGGTGACGATTTTCGACAGGCCGGCATCCATCGTGAAGCGCTCGCGTGTCCAGTCTGGCGAGGTGCCGAGACGGCGCATCTGCTGCGTAATGGTGTTGCCCGAGTACTCCTTCCACTCCCAAACTTTTTCCAGGAATTTTTCGCGTCCGAGATCGTGGCGCGACAGCCCTTGCGCGTCGAGCTGGCGTTCGACGACGATTTGCGTCGCGATGCCGGCGTGGTCGGTGCCCGGCTGCCACAGCGTGTTGTCGCCGCGCATGCGGTGGTAGCGCGTCAGCGCGTCCATGATTGCCTGGTTAAAGCCATGTCCCATGTGCAGCGTGCCGGTGACGTTCGGTGGCGGCAGCAGGATGCAGAAGGCGTTGGCTTGGGCGTCGGGGCGGTGGGTGTCGAGGCCAGCGTTAAAGTAGCCGCTTTTTTCCCATACGGGATACCAGCGACGCTCAATGTCGGCCGGTTCAAAGCTCTTGGATAGTTCCATGGGGCGGGCGTAGGGAGGGTAACGAAAGGCGGCGATTATACTGGATCGCCATCAAGCACCACAGGGATGCTCACGGCGGATACGCTCTCTCGTTACTTGGGTGGAACCGATTCTTCGGGCGGCAAACGAAGCTG
>CAXNNH010000122.1:0-5741 GCA_964203325.1 Burkholderiales bacterium
CCGGCGTTGCCGCACCGCAATGCCCGGTATTGCCGCCCTGTGGCACGATGGCTACGCCAGCCTGAACGCAGATACGTACCACCTCGGCCAGTTCAACCGTATTGCCCGGACGCACAACGCAGCGTGCAGACCCGTGATATCGGCCCCGCCAGTCATTGAGGTAAGGGATCATCGCCTCGGCGCTCAGCAACACGTTCTCGGCACCGACCTGATCGCTCAGTTGTTGGATTAATCCTTGGATTGCCTCTTGGCTCAGTTGCTTGCTCAGATTCGGAGATGGCGTCATATGCAGAGCCAAGCCCAGGATTTAACATCCCGCACAGGGCTTATTCCCTCATTAAAAACATTCATGATAAGACACTGTGCCGCTCCTGACATTCAGCTTCCATCTCTTTTGCTATAAAAAAGGTAACGATCCCCCGGCAAAGCCGGTGGCCTTCATTTTGAGAACCGCTCAGTCACCCGATGGGTGAGTCAAAATTGAAGCGGGCGGTGATCGTGCTGGCTGGAAAGCTGTCCGCTCACGTACAGCCGTCCAAACGCGCCGACGAAAGCCGAAGCGCTGGGTCAGCGGCGACCGTCACCACACCGAGTTGTTGAAGTTGGAGCGATTTGGCACTTATCCCCTGCTGGAACTGACCTGCTCGCCCTTGAGCGTCGGCGTATATTCCCTCGGCAAAGAAGCCGAAAATCGGCGCCGGGTGGCGGGAAAGCTACTGAACGAACACAACTTTTGTCGCTTCGATTTTTCCGGCGCGCTGCAGGATCGCCAACTGAGCATCCGCGCATTCGATAGCAACAGGAATGAGAAATGGCGCAAAACGTATTTGATCCAGGATTTATCCAATCTCCGGCAAACCTTAAGAAAAGCGAAGGTGCTTTTCCCGTTGCTTGCTCATAGCTGTTCCGCCCGCTAAATCAATACTCCCTCTGGTTAACATATAAGCTGTTACCCCTGATTTTCTTGGCTTTCTTTTTAACTTCTGCCGCTACTACCGACACTTCGATGTGCGAACGGAAAGCCCCCGGTACGACCTCGGTCACACCAATCGACAGCGATGTCATGGCGTGGAATTCCATTTCGCCCTTGCGATTTTCCGTGACGTAACCCTCGCGTTCGATGTCGTCGCGCGAGAAGAAGCCAAGAATTTCCTCGCCGAACAATCTGAGCGCGCGCTCACAGCGCGCTTGCCAGTCTTCGCTGCGCAAGACCAGCACAAAATCGTCGCCACCGATGTGGCCGATAAAATCCTTTTCGGGATCGCAAACCTCGGTGAGAATGCGCGCGGTCAGCCGGATGACATCGTCGCCGCGGGCATAGCCATAGACATCGTTAAAAGGTTTGAAATGATCCAGGTCGCAATAGGCGATAGCGCACGGCTCCCGCGTCGCCAACAGATGGTCGATGGTCTGGTTGATCGGCACGTTGCCCGGCAACTGGGTGAGCGGATTGGCGTACTTGGCGGCCTCCATCTGCATCGAGGTGACTTCGCGCACCAGATCCTGCACCGATCCAATGCCCAGATAATGGCCGGCGTCGGTGATGATAAAGCCGCTGATCAGGTGACGCGGATGGCCTCGCACCAAGACTTCGGACAACTCCGACAAGGGCAGCCGAACATCGACGGTCAGCGGCTCCTCGTCCATGAAGCGGATGCAGGGCTTGCGTCCGTAAAGTTCATGCCGATAGGGCCTTGCCATGGCATCCACCATGTCGTAGCGGGCGATCAGGCCGACCGCCGTATCGTTTTTTACGACGGCGATGGCGCGCAGGTCAGGCATAGTTTCGAATCTGGCGAACACCTCGTCCGCCGAGGTCTCCGGCGTAACCGGCGGCACGCTCTGCAACATCTTTTCGAGGACGTGGACCCCGCTTGGCGGTTGGCCGGTCTGCCCCAACACTTTTTCGGCGATTGCCTTGTGCGCTGCCGCCGACAGTGTGCGGGTCGGTACGGCCACCGACTTGCCGATCAAATCGCCAGCGGCGCAAGCTACCTGCATTTCCTGTAAAACCTTGAGCAGCGCCAGTGAATCGACCCCCAGTGCGATCACGCGCCGCCCCAGCCGGGCGGCTCCGAAAATATATTCGGCATAACGACTGGTGCGCAGCAGGTTAGGGTCGAAGCCGTCCAGAACGCCTTCTTCGATCATGACAAACTCTGGCCCCAGCGTCGACCACAACAACTTCTCAGAACGTGGACAGGCGAGGACGCCGGCCGCGAGTCTGAAACCCAGGCGGCGCAGTTCGTGAGCCACCGCTCGCACCTGCTCCAGCGCGTCGCCGTCAAGGCTACCCACACCGGCATTGGCCACAATCACACGCTCGGCAGGTAGCGCCGCCTTCCTGATCGACTCTTCCAGCAATTCGGCGCAAGCTGCGCCGAGTTCTTTCGCGCCATCGAGCAGCGGCAATAGCAGATATCCCCGTCCCTGCTTGGCGACAAAGCGCTCGACAACGGCCTGAAAATACTGTTGGTACAAGTCGGCCGATTTCCCCAGGCGGCGCGCCACAGCAAACAAATGCTGCGGCGACCAGAGCAAGGTATCCGCTGGGCCATGAACGACGGCCAGATGGCCAAAAATGCCACCGCCGGCCAAATCCGCAAGCGGCCGGTAACGCACCACCAGCGCGGATTCTGCGCCGCTGGCCGTTAAAATCGCCGCCAGCACCTGCTCGCAGTTTTCGCAGCCTTCCGGATCGGGTGACATGGACATTGCCTTTGTCATTATTCTGAAGTAAAGAGTGTCGGGCAGCACCTGACAGGCACCTGACCGACAAGATCGCTTGATACACACTACGCCGCAAATATTGTGGGCTTATGAAGCATTGATCGACGCTGACTGCTGTCATGCCGACGCAACGCGCGCAACTTAAAATCGAAGATCAGACGATCCTTACCCATTTTTTACCCATTTCGTGCGTCAGCGTCATAGGTAATTCGATTTTCAAACCATTCGTGACGGCGTCAACTACACCTTGCGACGAACTTACCCTTTCCATGTATTGACGGCTGTACTGTTTTCGCTGGTCACGCTGCTCGTTGGCGGGAGCATAGGCACCCTTGCCTATATCCAGCAGCGCCGTTTGCTGCTGACGACGACAACGGATATCTTTGAAAGATCGCTCAGGGAAAGCCAGTCCGAACTGAGCGCGACCTACCTGCCGATCCAGGCGCAAATCGCCTTGCTGATCACTGTCCTCGGGGAAATACGAGGTGTTGAGCCTGCCGGGCATCCTCTGCCCATGTTGGCTCGACTACTGGAAAACAGTCCCGCCATTTCTTTGATCAGCCTACAGCGCCAGCATGGCGGACAACTGACGCTGATTCCCTTGCCGCACGCGGAAGCCCGCCGCCGCGCCGCCGCGCCGGCTCGGGCTGCGTATCAGCTCGATCTGGCTCTGCCACGGGAAAACATCACTCGCTATTTCGCTGCCGATCTAACGCCGCTTGGTGCGTCGCTTGTCAAGTCGGCGCCGCCCGTCCCGGATACTGGCTCTGCTCCCAGCCTGCCGGTCAGCCTATCCAACGTCGCTGGCGACGTGGTCATCCGCGCCAATATTGGTCTGAAGAATCTCTCAGCCATGCTGTCGCGACAGCGCGCCACCCCATCAACGCAACTGGCCATGCTGGACGCATCGGGCTACCTGCTCGCCGCTTCTCAAGGCTCATGGGCCGAGGCGACAGAGAATACGGCCGCACCCACGCTCGCAAACATGGATCTGCCCATCCTCGCTGCGGCCGTTAAGCAACCGCTACGCGGTCAGATCGTCACGTTGACGGTTGATGGCAAGTACTGGCAGGCACTGGCTCAGGCCAGCGAAATCGCTCCGGGGATTGGAACCCTCATGGTCATGGCTGCCCCGCACGACGAAGTGCTCGACGGTGCCAACCAGCTTCTGAAAATGACTCTGTTGAGTACTTTGCTCGGTCTCGGGCTAATAGTGCCCCTGATCTGGTGGATGGCTCGCCGCATGACCGATTCTCTACGGCGCCTGGCCGAAACAGCAGCGGCTGTGCAAGCTTTTCGTTTTTCGGGTGAGAATCCCAGATCACTGGTCAGCGAAGTGGATGCGCTTTCGCAGGCGATGCAGCAGATGCGTACCACCATTCAGCGCTTTCTGGATATTTCGGCCCGATTGGCGGCTGAACCGCACTACGACCAACTGTTGGCGAAAATCGTCGCCGAAACAATGGCGGCGGCAAACGCCGGTGCCGGTGCCGTCTATCTTTTCGAGGAGAATCGATGTCTGAAACCGGTGGCTTGGCACCGGATGAGTGGCAAACCACCCCTGTCTCCCTGTTCCGTATTGCCGAAAAACATGCCCCCTTTCAGCACGGCACTTGCCTGCCCGGCGCACACACAGATTACCTTGCCGCCTGCCCACTTGCCGCTTGGACTCGAATGGCTGGGTGCCTGGTTTCCCGGACAATCCACCCAAGTGCTCATGGTGCCTTTGCGCAATCGCTCCGGCAACCTACTCGGGCTGTTGCTGCTGGCGAGGGGGGCCGAGGCGGGTGTCTACGACCCGGATCTGCTCGCTTTCATCGATGCCTTGTCGGGCACATTGGCGGTCACCATCGAAAAACAAGGTTTGCTGGCCAGTCGCAAAGCGCTGCTCGATGGGGTGATCCGCATGATTGCCGGTGCCATCGATGCGCGTTCTTCCTATACCGGTGCCCACTGTCGGCGCGTCCCGGAACTGGTGACTATGCTCGCCGATGCCGCTTACACGCATCCTGACAGCCCCTACCGTAACGCGCCATTCGACGAAAACGCCCGTGAGGCGCTGCATTTGGCGGCATGGCTGCACGATTGCGGCAAGCTGTTCGTACCGGATTACGTCGCCGACAAGTCCGTCAAGCTCGATGCCGTGCACAACCGCATACATGAAATTCGTACCCGCTTCGAAGTACTCAAGCGCGATGCGGAAATCACCTACTGGCGCGGCTTGGCCGAGGGCAAGGATGCAGATATTTTGCAGGATGAATTGCACGAAACGCGACAAGCGCTCAATGCCGATTACGCGTTCGTCGGCGCCTGTAATCTAGGTGATCGCACGCTCAATGAAGAAGATATTGCCCGACTAATACGTATCGGTACGCGCACCTGGTTGCGTACGCTCGACGACCGCATCGGCATCTCGGAACTTGAGCGGCAACGCAAGGCCAGCGTGCCGCCGCGTGCCTTGCCCACCCCCGAGCATTTGCTGGCGGATCGGCTGGAACATTTGGTGGGCGTTCATGCGGTGGGCGACAAAAACGATGCGCAAGTCATGCGAAGCCGCATGCCGCGACCGCGGCATCGCTTCAATCTGGGTGAGCTGTATTGCCTGAGCGTCAAAAGCGGTACGCTGACCCTTGAGGAGCGCTATTTGATTAGTGCCCACATTCTGGGAACGATCACCATGCTTTCGTCTTTGCCGTTTCCTCCCGAACTCTCCTGCGTTCCGGAAACGGCGGGGGGCCACCACGAACATCTCGATGGCAGTGGCTATCCCTATGGCAAGCAAGCTAAAGATCTATCGCTGGCCGCACGCATCATCGCCATTGCCGATGTTTTCGAGGCGCTAACCGCGACCGACCGTCCTTACAAGCCGGGCAAATCAGTCGACGAGACGCTCGGCATCATGGCCGATATGGCACTCCGCGCCCATCTCGATCCACAGCTTTACGACCTGTTCGTGCGTGCCGGCATTCCAGCGCGCTACGCAGCCGCTTACCCTGATATTTCGCTTACCG
>CAXNNH010000123.1:0-5713 GCA_964203325.1 Burkholderiales bacterium
AACGCAACGATTTTGCCATTATAAAGTCGTCCATTACGAATCCGTTGCCAATATCGACACGCACGGCCTCGCGCACGGCAAATCCGTGCTTCCGGTAAGCGGCAATGGCGCGCTCGTTACGCTTGTTGACGGCCAAAATCAGTGTATTGCCGCCGTGGCTCAGGGCGCGCTCGCTGACCTGCGCGATCAGTCGTCCGCCCAGACCCAGACGTTGGTAGGCCGGATCGACGTAGAGCTTGTCCAGCTTGATTTCGCCAGGGGATGCGCAAAGCAGGCTGGAGGCGAAACCGGCCAATTGACCATCGACCGTAAGCCGATCCCACCAAACGCCTGCCGTCTCCAACTCTTGGCGCAGGCGAGGCGCGTTGTAACGCTCCGCCAGCATGAAATCGATCTGTTCCTGGCTGATAATTCCGGGGTCAGCCTCCTGCCAGACCAAGCGCGCCAGAGCCGCGATAGCGTCGACGTCGGCAACTTTCACCGCGCTGATTTCGATCCTCATTAAAAGCCCTCAATAAAATTTGGCTTCGCCCGCTGGACGGGTCTTAAAGCGTTTGTGCACCCAAAAATACTGTTCCGGCATACTCAGCACCTGTTGTTCGATGTATTGGTTCATGCGTAGCGTGTCGGCCTCGATACTCTCGCCGGGGTAGTTGCTCCAGGCCGGCTGCAGTTCCACTTGGTAGCCGTCCGGCACCATGCGCACGATGCAGGGAACGATGCGCGCATCGACCAGACGCGCCAGGCGCGAGACACCGGTAATCGTTGCTGCATTAACCCCAAAAAAGGGAACGAAAAGCGCATCGCGCGCACCATAATCCATGTCCGGCAGGTAGAAAAAAGGATGGCCGTCGCGCATCGCCTTGACCACTTTGCGCATACCTTCCTGGCGCGACAGCAAAATCGGCGCATTAAAGCGCTGTCGTCCGGCCAGTAGTACGGCATCGAATACCGGATTTTTCTGGCGGGCGTAGACCGAGATGCCGTGCGTGAGCATGCAAATCATCGTCGCGCCGGCATCCAGGCCGACAAAATGCGGGGTTAGAAGGATAGTTGGGCGACCGTCGTCGCCGCTCAAATGCTCTTTCCCGGAGATCCGAATGATGCGCTCCAGCCGTTCGCGCGAAGCCCACCAGAACAGTGTCCGATCCAGGAAAGCACGGGCAAAGGCCATGAAGTGCTGCTTGGCGAGATCTTCGCGCTCGCCAAGCGAACGTTCCGGCAAGCACAGGCGCAGATTGGTCAGCGCCACGTTCCGTCGCTCACGACCCAAACGATAGAGCAGCCGACCGAGCAATCCGCCCAGCGCACGCACGACAGGCAAAGGCAGCCAGTGCACTAACCAGAGTACGGCCACCGCCGCGTGGGAGAAAAACGATTGGATAAACACTTTCATTACGTGCTCGCCGTAGGCGCGGCGGGCCTAGCTTCGACGGGCGCAGATTCCTGATTCGGCGGCGGCTCGGCTCCCGCAGGACGTTTATAACGGTTGTAGCCCCAGAGATATTGTTCGGGACATTGCCGGATCAAGCGCTCCATCTCATGATTGATCTGCTGCGCGCGTGCTTCCGTCGTGCCGGTCATCGGTTGCAGAGGCGCTTGCAGGCGAAAATGATAGCCTGCCCCGCCCGGAAGCCGCTCGACCGAGGCCAGAAGAACGCTCGCCCCGCTCTCGGTCAAACGCGCGGCCAAGGTCATCGTGTAAGCGGGACGGCCAAAGAAATTCAACCAGCGCCCCTCACCTACTTTGGGTGCCTGATCGGGCAGCATGCCGACGGCCTCGCCGCGTTTCAGCGCCTTCAACAGCGTGCGTACACCGGACAGATCGGCTGGAGCCAGATGTAATTGTTCGCGTGCCCGCCCCTCTTCGATCATGGCTTGCAGCCATGCCTGCTTGGGGGGACGGTAAAGAACCGAAATAGGTGCTTGCGCAGAAAGGTATTGCGCGGCAATTTCAAAACACCCCAAATGCGGCGTCAAATACACGAGACCTTTGCCCTCGCGCTGCGCCGCTTCCACCAGTTCCCAGCCGCTGACCTTAACCACCAGCGCCGTCGTTGCCGCCAAGGGATGTAACCAGATTTTGGGCAACTCCAGCATCGCCTTGCCCGCCTCGGCAATCGCCGTCGAACGCAGGCGCTGCGCCCACTCCACGCCCAGCGCCAGCACCATATTTTCGTGCAAATGCCGCCGATAAGTCGGCGAAAACAACCAAGCCAGCCAGCCGAGCAGAGCGCCCAAGGCATGCAACCCAGCCAGCGGCAAGCGACTAAGCCATCGAAAAAGAAAAATCACGCGATAACCTCATTGAAAATTTTTATTCGGAATTTCTGCCGCCGATTGACCGGCACCCCCAAACAAAGTTAGCATTATCCATCCGCCGAGTTAATCAGGACAACTTGCAGGGCGGAGGTAGCCTTAGAGGCACCCTAAATACTGCTAAAGCGTCGTCTGCTCAGACCCCGGGGCCGGCCACGCAGCCGCAACGGGGTTTTTTATTGGAGCAAACACATGAGCAAAGAATATCTCTTCTCTTCGGAATCCGTTTCCGAAGGACATCCAGACAAAGTCGCCGACCAAATTTCGGATTCCATTCTTGATGCCATTCTCGCCGAAGACCCAACCGGTCGTGTCGCTTGCGAAACGCTGGTATCGACCGGCCTGGTGGTAATCTCTGGCGAAATCACCACCAAGGCGCACATCAACTACCGCGAAATCGCGCAGGAAACCGTGCGCCGCATCGGCTACACCGATTCCGAAATCGGCTTCGACTACAAGAGCTGCGCCGTCCTCGCCGCGATCAACACGCAGTCGCCCGACATTGCGCAGGGCGTCAATGAAGGCCAGGGCATCGATCTCGATCAGGGGGCCGGCGATCAGGGCCTGATGTTCGGCTACGCCTGTAACGAAACCCCCACGCTGATGCCGCTGCCCATCTACTACGCGCACCGCATCATGCAGCGCCAGGCTGAAGTGCGCAAGGACGGTCGTTTGCCGTGGATCCGCCCGGACGCCAAGAGCCAATTGACGGTGAAATACGTCGACGGCCAGCCGGTAGCTATCGACACGGTCGTCGTGTCCACCCAGCACAACCCGGATGTATCACACGCGCAGATCGAAGAAGCAGTGATCGAAGAGATCATCAAACCAGTGTTGCCGAAGGAATTACTGACCGCTACTACGCGCTATCTGGTCAATCCGACCGGCCGCTTTGTCGTGGGTGGCCCACACGGTGACTGCGGCCTGACCGGTCGCAAGATCATCGTCGACACCTACGGCGGTGCAGCACACCACGGCGGCGGCGCTTTCTCCGGCAAGGATCCGTCCAAGGTCGACCGCTCGGCCGCTTACGCGGCGCGCTACGTGGCGAAAAATATCGTTGCCGCCGGCCTGGCCGACCGTTGCGAGGTACAGGTGGCCTACGCCATCGGTGTCGCCCGCCCCGTCTCGCTGATGGTCGACACCTTTGGCACCGGTAAGATTTCCGACGAAAAAATCGTCGAGCTGATCGGCCGACACTTCGACTTGCGCCCAAAAGGCATTATCCAGGCGCTCAACCTGCTGCGCCCGATCTACACCAAGACGGCGGCCTACGGCCATTTTGGCCGTGACGAGCCGGAATTTACTTGGGAAGCCACCGACAAGGCGGCGGCATTGAAGGCCGACGCCGGCCTGTAACATCGTCCGACCTTGGGCAAGGGGGCGTCAAGCCCCCTTTTTGTTTTCGGCGAGCCAAACAGGGTAAACTGCCGCGCTGTTCGATGCTTCGATTGCTTAACGTTTCTCCCCCCGAAACTCTGCCCGGCACACTCATGCTCAAGCGCATTAACGTTCAACAACTGACGATTGGGATGCACCTCAAGGAATTCTGCGGTTCCTGGATGGAACACCCGTTCTGGCGTACTTCCTTCGTTATCACCGATACCAAGGATATCGAGAGCATCCTGGCCAGCAGTATCAAGGAGGTGTGGATCGACTGCAGCAAGGGGCTGGATGTAGCCCCTGGCCAGATGGCCATTTCGGAAAGTGACTCTGAGGCGCAGGTCGACGCCGAACTCAACCAGGCGGCCACTCAGAGCCGGCAACTCGAACGCGTTCCGGTCGCCGCCGAACTGGCGCGAGCGAAGAAAATTTGCGCCAAATCGAAGCAAGCCGTCGCGTCGATGTTCCAGGAAGCGCGCATGGGCAAGGCCGTGGACACCGCCGGCGCGCAAAAACTGGTCGAAGAAATTTCCAATTCGGTGAGCCGAAATCCGGGGGCCTTGATTAGTCTGGCGCGCCTGAAGACGGCCGACGACTATACCTACATGCATTCGGTGGCCGTCTGCGCCCTGATGGTGGCGCTGTCCAAACAACTCGATCTCGACGAAACCGAAACGCGCTCGGCCGGTATCGCCGGCCTGCTGCACGACTTGGGCAAAGCGGTGATGCCGATGGACGTGCTCAATAAACCCGGCAAGTTGAGCGAGGCCGAGTTCGCCATTATCAAGGGACATCCGGTAGAAGGACATCGCATGTTGCTCGGTGGCAGCAACGTCGATCCAGTAGCACTCGATGTGTGTCTGCATCATCACGAAAAAACCGACGGCTCGGGCTATCCAAAAGGACTCAAGGACACCGCAATCAGCCGCTTCGCCAAAATGGGTGCGGTGTGCGACGTCTACGATGCGATCACCTCGAATCGCCCGTATAAAGCCGGCTGGGATCCGGCGGAGTCTTTGCGCAAAATGGCCGAATGGACCCAGGGACATTTCGACCCGACTATTTTCCAGGCTTTCGTCAGAAGCTTGGGCATTTACCCCATAGGCTCGCTGGTTCGGCTCAGTTCCGGGCGGATCGGCATTGTCGTCGAACAATCGGCCAAATCGCTGCTCGCTCCGCAAATCAAGGTTTTCTTCTCGACCAAAGCCAACGCGCGCGTCCGGCCGGAACTGGTTGACCTCTCACGCCCCGGCTGCCCGGAGAAAATCGCCGCCCGCGAAGAGCCGGGCAAATGGAATTTCCCCGACCTGAACGAACTGTGGTCAGGACAAGGTGCGAGCTAATCTCCGAGAAGGCGCACTCCCCTGCAAACGAGCGTTCCGGCACACCTGAACGTGCTGGCCCGAGCGAGGGGAGAACTCGGAAAAAGGGGACGCGCAGGGGGACGCACTCAAGGTCGCTCAAGGTTATTCTCTGCAGCAGCAGGGCTGGAAGGCGCATGGATAAACGATCTACAGAGGGGGGGTCTGGAGAATGGCGTAAACAGGCGCTCTCCGGGCAGGACCCTTGTAGAACCAGCACTGGCGCGGCTTGCAGAGGATGAGTGGGTAAACAGCCCCTGGCGGCGTGGCGCACTAATACCCCACTACACGCAACTCGTCCTATAATTTTGCACCTCAGTAACGCTGCACTTGGATCGATGACAACACCGACGACCACACCGAGAAAATGTCATGAAATGTCATGTATTGCATCGTGGAATCGAACAAGACGTTTAATCAGACAGCGACCGACCTTGAATCGGCCGTTACGCGCCACAGCTTGGTTAGGATGAAGACCCTTCCGATGATCGGCGAAACCCGATGAATCCTGCCCGGCGTCGGCTTACCCTGGCATGCATCGCCCTGCTGGCAGCGCCGCTGCAAACGGGCCTGGCACTCCCTGCCCGGCCCGCCCGGCCGATCAGGATTGCCATCGACGCCGAGTTCAGCATTCCGGGCAGCACGTCGGC
>CAXNNH010000124.1:0-5708 GCA_964203325.1 Burkholderiales bacterium
GAAACGGAGGTTGACCAGTTCGGTGTTTTTTAGCGAAAACGCCAACAGGAATAAAAAAATGAAGATTCGGAAAGCCCACAGCAAGGCACGCATCATTCACCTTTCACGCACAAAAAAAGGCGGCAACTTCCGTTGCCGCCCTACCATCAATTACAACTTTACCATTCACTTTGCCTGGAGCGTTTCGTCGACGCGCTCGCGTAAGTCCTTGCCTGCCTTGAAGTGCGGAACCCATTTTTCCGGGACACTGACTTTTTCGCCGGATTTTGGATTTCTGCCTACACGTGGCGGTCGATAGTTCAGCGCAAAGCTGCCGAATCCACGAATCTCAATGCGGTCGCCGTTGACCAAAGCCTCGGACAAGGCATCGAGAATCATTTTGACCGCCAAATCGGCATCCTTCGCAACAAGCTGGGGAAAACGTTCTGCCAGCAAGGCGATGAGCTCGGATTTGGTCATGCTCTAAACCTTATTGCGGATTGTTTAGTTTAGCTTTGAGCAATGCGCCGAGGTTAGTCGTTCCCGAGCTGGCGTTGTTATCGCCGGAGAACTTCTGCATGGCTTCTTGCTGTTCTGCCTGGTCCTTGGCTTTAATCGACAGATTGATCGAACGCGACTTGCGGTCGACGTTGATAATCATCGCTTCAACCGAATCGCCTTCCTTCAGCAGCTTGGTCAGATCTTCAACGCGGTCGCGTGAGGCTTCCGATGCCCGCAGATAGGCTTCCATGTCGCCATCGAGAATCACCACTGCACCGCGGGCATCGACCGTCTTCACGATACCGCGCACGATGGCGTTCTTTTCGTGCGTCGCAATGTAGCTGGTGTAGGGGTCGCCATCGAGCTGCTTGACACCCAGGGAGATACGCTCCTTGTCGGTGTCGATGGCCAGAACCACGGCCTCGACTTCGTCGCCTTTCTTGAAGTTGCGGATCGCCTCTTCGCCAGGTACAGACCACGACAGGTCGGACAGGTGCACCAGACCGTCGATGCCGCCCGGCAGGCCAATGAAGACACCAAAATCGGTGATCGACTTGATGGCGCCACGAACCTTGTCGCCCTTCTTGTGGTTCATCGAGAAGTCGTCCCACGGATTGGCAGCGCACTGCTTCATGCCCAAGGAGATACGGCGGCGGTCTTCGTCGATTTCGAGAATCATGACTTCGACTTCGTCGCCGAGCTGGACAACCTTGGACGGGTGAACGTTCTTGTTCGTCCAGTCCATTTCGGAGACGTGTACCAGGCCTTCTATACCCTGCTCGATTTCGACGAAGGCGCCGTAATCGGTCAGGTTGGTGACTTTGCCGAACAGGCGGGTATTCTGCGGGTAACGGCGCGAAATGCCGACCCACGGATCTTCGCCCAATTGCTTCAGACCCAAGGAGACACGGTTCTTTTCCTGGTCGAACTTGAGGATCTTGGCTTGCACTTCGTCGCCGACGGCCAGCACTTCGGACGGGTGACGAACACGGCGCCAAGCCAGATCGGTGATGTGCAGCAGGCCATCGATACCGCCGAGGTCGACGAAGGCGCCGTAGTCGGTGATGTTCTTGACGATGCCCTTGACGATGCTGCCTTCCTTAAGGTTGGAGAGCAGTGCTTCGCGCTCTTCACCGACGCTGGCTTCGAGCACGGCGCGACGCGAGACGACCACGTTGTTGCGCTTGCGGTCGAGCTTGATCACCTTAAATTCGTAGGTCTTGCCTTCGTACGGCGTGGTGTCTTTGACCGGACGCATGTCAACCAGCGAGCCGGGCAGGAAGGCGCGGACGCCGTTGGCCATGACCGTCAGACCGCCCTTGACCTTACCGGTGATGGTGCCGGTGACCAGGGTGCCTTCGTTGAGCGCGGTTTCCAGATAGTTCCATGCGGCAACGCGTTTGGCACGATCGCGCGAGAGGCGGGTTTCACCGAAACCGTTCTCCAGTTGCTCAATAGCGACTTGAACGAAATCGCCAATATTGGCTTCGAGCACGCCTTGATCGTTGAGAAATTCTTCACGATCAATGTAGCTTTCGGATTTTAGCCCGGCGTTAACAACCACGAAGTTCTGATCGATACGCACCACTTCTGCAGTGATGACTTCGCCTTGGCGCATTTCCTGGCGCGCGAGGCTCTCTTCGAACAGATCGGCAAAACTTTCTTGAATAATGGGATTAGCAGACATTTAAGTGACCTAACCGCATTGCTGCGGGGATATAAAGTGAAAAAAGTTAAAAACGATTACCAGCACTTGTTGCCACGCGCGATGCAAAATTCAGCGAAAACAGTTACAAAAACTCGTAATAATTTTCCTGCATCTGCGATCACCGGGATGCCCTCCGTGTTTTACGGCAGGGCAAACGGAGCAACGCATAGCACCGATAACACCACAGGCAATGGCAGGTGCCCGCCTTAGCCTTTACTGCGGCGCCTTCCTGGCCCAATTGAGTACCTGCGCCACCGCTGTTTCGATGGAGAGGTGGCTCGTGTCGAGCAATTCGGCATCCTTACCTTGCTGTAAAGGCGCTACAGACCGACGGGTATCGCGTTCGTCGCGTTCGCGCAAATCCTGCAAGAGGGGCGCAATACTAGCAGCGATTCCTTTTTCCATCAACTGCTTATAGCGTCGCTCGGCACGTATTTCGACGCTGGCCGTCAGAAAAATTTTCGTCGTTGCGTCAGGAAAAACAACCGATGCCATGTCGCGCCCGTCGGCCACCAAACCGGGGGCACGGCGAAAAGCACGCTGGCGGAATAGCAGGGCGGCGCGTACCGCTGGCAGTGCCGCTACTTGCGAGGCACCCGAGGATATTTCCTCGCTGCGGATGGCTTCGCCAACCTCTTCGCCCGCCAGGCGGATTGAATTTTCACCGAAAACCACGTCGAGAGTCGCTGCCAGCGCCGCGACGCCCGCTTCGTCGTTCCAGGCCACAGCATGGCGTTGCGCTGCCAACGCCGTCAAACGATAGAGTGCTCCTGAATCGAGATAATGCCAGCCCAGCGCTGCCGCGACGCGCGCGGCGACGGTTCCTTTGCCCGAGGCCGAAGGGCCGTCCACGGCGATCACTGGCACGGCTTGGGCGACCTGCGCAAAGCGCTCGAAATAATCAGGAAACGTCTTACGCACACACGTCGGATCGTTGATGCGCAGTGGCGTCGCTAGCGCGACCAAGGAGAAACACATGGCAATCCGGTGGTCGTCGTAAGTGTCGATTTCGGCTGGACGCAAATCGCTGAGCTTGGCGGGTGGAAAGATACGGATGAAATCTGCCCCTTCCTCGACCGTGACGCCCAGTTTGCGCAGTTCGCAGGCCATAGCCACGATGCGGTCGGTTTCCTTGACGCGCCAACTGGCGATGTTGCTCAGGGTCGTTGGCCCTTGGGCAAAAAGTGCCGTGGTGGCCAGCGTCATCGCCGCATCGGGAATGTGGTTGCAGTCGAGTTCGATGCCGTGGAGTAGCCCATCGGCCGCTGCCGAAGCCTCGATCCAGTTCGCGCCCATTTCGATGCGCGCGCCCATGTTGGCCAGTGCTTCGGCAAAACGCACATCGCCCTGGATCGAATCGCGGCCGACGCCTTCGACGCGTAGCGGGCCGCCACCGATGGCACCCAGCGCGAGAAAGTAGGAGGCCGACGAGGCATCGCCTTCCACGTAAACAACGCCCGGCGAGCGATAGGCGCTTCCGGCGGGAACGGTGAATCGCTGGCCGCCGTCGCGCAGCACCTGAACGCCAAAGCGCGCCATGGTGGCCAGCGTAATTTCGATGTAGGGTTTGGAGATCAGTTCGCCGACAACTTCCACTGTTGTTTCGACACCGGTTAGCGGTAGCGCCATTAGCAAGCCGGTCAGGAACTGGCTCGACACGTCGCCGCGTACTCTGACCACGCCGCCGGAGCGCAGGGTGGCCGGGCGTATTTCAAGCGGTGGAAAACCTTCATGGCCGCTATAGCGGATATCGGCGCCGAGCTGGCGCAGCGCGTCGACCAGATCGCCAATCGGCCGCTCGTGCATGCGCGCGACGCCGGACAGCGTGTAGTGACCAGCGGACAGCGCCAATGCGCCGGTCAGCGGGCGAAAGGCTGTCCCGGCGTTGCCGAGAAAGAGATCGGCTTGCTTGACCGGAAACGTTCCACCGACGCCGTGGATGCGAAAAGCGTTATCACCCAGCGATTCGACGTTAACGCCCAGTTGCCCGAGTGCATCGAGCATGCGTGCCGTATCGTCCGATGCAAGTAAATCGCGCACTTCGGTAGATCCCGAAGACAGCGCGGCGAGCAACAAGACGCGGTTGGAGATACTTTTTGAGCCGGGCAGGCGTACCGTGCCTTGCGCCGCGCATTGCGACGGCAGATCAAGAAATTCCATAGTCACTTTTCAAATTTCAAATTTACGGTTTGCTCTCGGCCCAGGCGCGGCGGGCCGTGCGGGCGACAGCGAAGGTCTCTTCCAGCTTTTTGCCGTCGCCGCGCCGTAGCGCATCGCGCAGTTCGTCAAGCTGGCTGCGATAACGGTCGAGTTCTTCGAGCAATGCAACGCGATTGGCCAGGCAGACATCGCGCCACATTTCTGGATGGCTGGCAGCAATGCGCGTGAAATCACGAAAGCCGCTCGCCGCGTAGCTGAAAAACAGCTCGTGGTTGTCGCGCACCGCAATGTCGTGCACCAGGGCGAAGGAGAGCAGGTGCGGCAGATGGCTGACGGCGGCAAAAACGCGATCATGCTCGGCGGGTGACAACTCGTGCGTCTGTGCGCCGCACCATTCCCAGGCCGAACGGACGCGCGCAACGTTGAGCACGGAGTTTTCCGGGATCGGCGTTAGCACCACTTTTTTGTTCTGGTAGAGATCGACACGGGCGGCGGCGGCGCCGCTGTTCTCCGCCCCGGCAATCGGGTGCGCCGGGACAAACTGCCCCAGTTTTTTACCGAAATGTGCGCGCGCTGCCGCCACGACGTCCACCTTGGTACTGCCGCCATCGGTGACTACCGTCTCCGGGCCGAGGAAGGGCGCAATACGCTCCATAATTTCGGGCATTTGCCCGACCGGTGTGGCGATCAGAATCAGATCGGCGCTTGAAACTTCCTGGCCAGTATTGAAACCGACGCGGTCGATGATGTCCAACTCAAGCGCCTGCGTCAGCGAGGTAAGGCTACGGCCAAAGCCGACCACCTCGCCAACTTGTCCAGCCGCCTTTAGCCCGAGCGCGAAGGAGCCGCCGATCAGGCCAACGCCAAAAATCACCACCTTACCGAACTCCGGGGAATGACTCATTACAGCAATCCTTTACAGGGATTTTTCCAGCACATCGAGAAAACGGGTATTTTCAGCGTCGGTGCCGATTGTCACGCGCAACCACTCCGGCATGCCATAACCGGCAATTGGGCGAACAATTACCCCTTGTTTGAGCAGTTTCTGATTCAGCATCGCGGCATCGCCGGCCTTGAAGGTGACGAAGTTACCATGCGAAGGAATATGCGTGAACCCCAGGCGTTTTAATCCGCCAACGATTTGCTCCATCCCGGCACGGTTCAGTGCGTAACTCTGCGCGACGAATTCATGGTCATCCAGTGCCGCCGTAGCCGCTGCCAGCGCCAGATTGTTGCAGTTAAACGGTTGGCGCACGCGGTTCATCAGATCGGCAACCTCGGCCGAGGCCAGCGCATAGCCGATGCGTAGACCGGCCAGGCCATAAATCTTTGAGAAAGTACGGGTGATCACCAGGTTGGA
>CAXNNH010000125.1:0-5702 GCA_964203325.1 Burkholderiales bacterium
ACTTCGCTCGAAACGCCGAGGAAGCGCGAGAAGGCGACGCCCACCCCGGTCATCTGACCGATGATGTAGGTAATCGACGCGGTCAGCAGGCAGATGACGGCGACCGTTGAGGCACCCTTCGAGTAGAAGCGGTCACCGATGAACTGCGGTACGGTGAACTTGCCGAACTTGCGCAGATAGGGAGCCAGCAGCATGGCCAACAGCACATAGCCACCCGTCCAGCCCATCAGGAACAAGCCGCCGCCGTAACCCATGTTGGCGATCAGACCGGCCATCGAAATGAACGAAGCGGCCGACATCCAGTCCGCCGCCGTTGCCATACCGTTCATGACCGGCGGGACGCTACCACCGGCGGCGTAAAACTCGCTGGTGCTACCCGCGCGCGCCCAGATGGCGATACCGATGTACAGCGCAAAGCTCGCGCCGACCGCCAGATAAATCGTTGTTTGCAGATCCATAAATGGCTCCTCTTAGTCTTCGTGAACGTCGAATTGACGGTCGATGTCGTTCATCTTCTTGGCGTAGTAGAAAATCAACGCGATAAAGATGTACATCGAACCCTGATGGGCAAACCAGAAGCCCAAGGGATAGCCGCCTACGCTTATCGTATTAAACACATCGACGAACAGAATGCCGGCGCCGAACGATACCAGGAACCAAACCGCCAGGATCTTGCCCAGCAATCTCAGTGTGGCCGACCAATAGGCCTTGCCTGTGTCATCCATGAAATGTCTCCTCCTTAATTATTGGACGTGACGCGATCAAACACCTGTTTGGGTCGCTAGCGAAGTTTCGTTGGAAAAACTTACAGAAAGCTGACATCGACCCGTTAAAATCCTTATTTTTCATATACTTACTTATTGCTAACCATTTGCTTACCGGATGCTTACCTGGCGACCACCAGAGCAGCTCATGGGTTTGCAAATTCGTCGACAATCGATGATGCTTCCGGCTGAATAGCGATACGTTAAACAATCGGAACTACTGAGCGTTAGCCAGAAACCCCCATCAACAAGGACAAGGCAAAAGGTAAAAATTGAATTCGGATACAGAATCCTTACTGATCGGCGAAGTTAAGCTTCTTGCCACGGCTCCCCCGTTCAACGGCATAAAGGCGGATCGCCTCTTGCCGCTTCTCGCACGCGCTCAAATTGTGTTTCACCGGACTGGAAGCCAGATATTTCATCCCGAGATCGCCCTGCGAGAACGAGCGTTCTGGATCGTCCGCCACGGCAGCGTGCGCCGAGCCTGTCAACAGCAGCCGGGGCTAGCGCGCACCGCCAGCGAGTTGCTACTCGTGGGCGGCGTGTTTCCCGCCGAGGCCATCCTCGACGCTAGCGACAGCGGCTATTGCTACATCGCCGAAGAAGACTGCTATCTGTGGCACATCGAAGCGGCGGCAATCGACGACTGGCTCGGCGAAATGCCTTTTCTGCGCTGGCTGGCCGAAGAACTTCAGGCGCAACGCCGGGCCATCCAGAAATCAGTACTGGAGTTGGTCAGCAGCCGTCAGGTGGCCGATCAGGCGCTGGCGCTTCCGGCCAAATCGATTGCTGCACCCGAACCGATCTGCGTACCGGCTGGCCAAACGCTGGGCGAAGTTGCCGCACTAATGCGTGACAAAGGAATCGGCTCGGTACTGGTTGGCACGCCGGAAGCCATCGAGGGCATCGTGACCGTGACCGACCTGGTGCGGCGCGGGATCGCCCAACAGCAGCCCTATGAAACACCGATTCGCGCGCTGATGACGGCCAATCCGGTGGCGGTCGAAGACTCCATTTCCGTTTTCGCCGCCGCCGTCGAAATGTCCCAGGGCCAATACCGTCATCTGTTGCTTAAAAGTTCGGAAGGTACGGTCGTCGGAATTGTTTCGGAACGCGATCTGTTCCGCGCCCAACAGCAAGGCATCTCGCATGTTTTCAAACCCATCGACGAAGCCGACTCGGTCGAGGCCTTGATCGAGCTGGCCGCTAAGGCGCGCGAATTCAGCGAACGGATCTTTCGCCAGGGTATGGAGGTCAGCCAGTTCCTGCGCCTGATTTCCTCGATCAATGACCGCATCGCTAAACGTTTGCTCGAATTATTGCTCGCCAAACGAAAACTGCCAGCCCCGTTCTGCTGGCTGGCTTTCGGCTCCGAAGGGCGCGAGGAACAGGGTTTTGTTACCGACCAGGATAACGGCATTGTTTTCCAGCCGTCCCAAGGGGAATCTGCCGACTCACTTCGGCAAGGTTTCCTGGAACTGGCCGGCGAAATGAACGAAGCCCTGCACGCTTGCGGCTTCGAGCGCTGCAAGGGCAACATCATGGCTGGCAATCCGGACTGGTGCCTCTCGCTGAACGAATGGAAGGCCCGCTTCTCATCGTGGATCAACGCCTCGACGCCAACCGCCCTTCTCAATTCAAGCATCTTTTTCGATTTCCGCCCGGTCTTTGGTGAAACGCAGTTGGCCGAAGATATGCGCGAACACTTGCTGGAGAAAGTTAAGGGAAACAGCATCTTTCTCCACCTGCTGGCCATCAATGCGCTGCAGGTGGCTCCCCCTTTGGGTCGAATCAGCCATTTCGCCACCGACGACGGAAAGATCGACCTGAAAACCCAGGGCACGCGGCTATTTGTCGATATTGCCCGAATTTACGCCCTGGCCAGCGGCGTCAAGGCGGTGAATACCGAACAGCGACTGGCCCTCGTCGGTCAGCGCATCAAACGCTCGGTCAGCGCCATTCAGGGCGATATTGCCGCCTTCCGCCAAGTGCAAACCCTGCGCTTGCAGCGGCAATTAGCCTCGCTCGGCGACGGCGGCGATGCCAATCGCCTCGATCCTTACGCGCTGAACGAACTGCAACAACGTATTCTGCGCGAGTCGCTCCGGCAAGCCAGCTCGCTGCAGGATAGACTTAAACTGGACTACAAACGGTGAAGATAAGCTCCTGGATTCGACGCCAAATTCAAGACCAAATTCGACCCCGATTAGCGCCAACACCGCCGACGGATGCCTTACAACTCAGCGAGTTGGAGTTCGTTTTGGTCGATGTCGATTTAACCGGCACCGACGCGAAGCAGGATACGGTCGTCGGTTTCGCCGCCCTGCCGCTGATCGACGGGCGTTTCCGTCTGGACGACCTGCACTATTGCCGCTTTCCCGATCCGTTGAGCATCGCAGCGGGCCACAAGCCGCCGGTCGACGCAGAGTACCGGAAGATTCTCGATTTACTGACAGGACGCACGGTATTCACCCTCAACCCCCGCTTCGTCGGCCATATGTTGGCGCAAAGCGCAGCGCGCCTTCAGTGGCCTGCGCCCCCGAAAAAGTGGCGGGATCTTTCAGCCGCTGCACGGGTGATCGGCAACGACCAGATCGTGTTCACCGATTCGGCATACTGGCAAGACAAGATGAAGACCGGTGGCCGCCAGGAGCACGATGCCGTTTACGACGTTTTCGCCATGGCGCAACTGCTGCAGGCGCTGCTGGCCTACGCCGAGGCGATGGGCATCGACAGCATGGCGGCGCTATTGCGCAACCAAAATGCCGAGACGTGGCTGCGCCCCTACTGAGGCTAGCCCTCCTCTGGAAGCCGCGCCAATGCTCGATCTACAAGGCACCTGCCCGGAGAGCCAGTAAACACGCCACTCTTCAGCCCACCCCTCTGGAGATCGTTTATCCATGCGGGTCTCCAGCCATCGAGATTTCTCTTGTCCTCAAAAAGCCTGATCCCAGCGTATCGATAGCCGGATCGCTGCATTAGTCCGACCAGCACATCACGGCAGAGAAGAGCGCCTGAGTAGTTACAATTGCCGATTCTTTATAATGGCTTGCCCTTTACTGGAGGTGCATTCTTAATGCAGCGCGCTCTTCAATTTCTTGAGACCAGCCTGGTCAGTGACTATCCGCAGGGGATCAAGTTACTCGTGTGGGCAGTGGCGTTCGTCGTGGCTGCGCTTCTTGCAATGCTTCGCGTCGCGACTGATGCCGAATTTTCGTTCATGTCCGCTGTAATTATCCCCGTAATCGCCGTGGCATGGACGGGAGGGGGGCGCCAAGGGGAGCTTTTTGCCGCTACCGCCACAATGCTGTGGGTGATGTCGGATCTGGGGGCTGGCCGGGTATTCAGCGAAACATGGGTGCCTGCGTTGAACGGGCTGACGCGATTCGCGGTCTATTCCCTGGTCGCGGGACTGATCGGCCTGTTGCGCACTTCTTTGCGGCGCGAGCGACAGTTCGCGCGTCACGACATGTTGACCGGGCTTATGAACCGTCGAGCCTTCTTTCAAGTCGGGCAAGAAGAAACAGATCGTGCAAGACGTTATGGACACCCGATCGCCGTGGCGTTTCTCGATCTGGATAACTTCAAACAATTGAATGACAGCAGAGGCCACGATGTTGGCGATGCAGCCCTGAAATTGGTCGCTCAAACGATGGTTCGGGCGACGCGCGCATCCGACCGGAGCGCTCGCCTGGGGGGCGATGAATTCGCGATCATTCTTCCGGAATCCGATTTCAATGCGGCGCAAGAAACCGGCAATAAATTGGCCGATGCGATCAATAAGGCGCTAAAAAAAGAATTCTCGCCGGCTTCTGTCAGTGTTGGCATCGCCAGTTTCAACTCTGCGGCAGAACGCTTCGAGCAGATGGTCAATGCGGCCGATGCTTTGATGTACGAGATTAAAAAATCGGGAAAGCGTGGGGTTCGCATCCGGAACATCGCGAATGTTCCTTCGGATAATTTTAAGGTGATACCCAATGAGCTTTGATTTTCGTGACCGTTTCGTGATGTTGGTTTTTTTGGCGCTTTATCCTGCGA
Organism: Burkholderiales bacterium; assembly: GCA_964203325.1. Taxonomy (GTDB): domain Bacteria; phylum Pseudomonadota; class Gammaproteobacteria; order Burkholderiales; family Rhodocyclaceae; genus JACQYA01. The sequence goes on from CAXNNH010000125.1 coordinate 4,803, forward strand.
CGGTCTTCGCGTCGACTAGCGCGGTGGAGGGGAGCAATCTTTTGTGGCTGGCGCTGATCGTGATGTCTGCCCGCCTTTTTACGCCACTGTTCGCGCGATTGGGATTCCCAGCGGTACTCGGGGAGCTCCTGCTGGGAGTAGTTTTGGGCAATCTCGCGCTGGTCGGTATTCATTTCTTCGATGGCATCGCCAAGGATCCCATAATTGCGTTTATTGCCGAGCTTGGCGTTATCGTCCTGTTGCTGCAGATCGGACTTGAAACGCGCCTGAAAGACCTTGTCGAGGTGGGCCGTATAGCCTCATTGGTGGGGACTGTCGGCATCGTTGTGCCTTTTGCCATGGGGGCGTTTGTCGTTGGTCCAATTTTGCTGCCTGGACTTACGACAAATAGTTATTTCTTTCTCGGTGCTTCTCTGGCAGCGACATCGGTCGGTATTACCGGGAGGGTGTTTCGCGATCTGGGGAAGCTGTCTACGCAGCCAGCGCGCATTGTGCTTGGTGCGGCCGTGATTGACGATGTGCTTGGCCTCGTGATTCTTGCGGTCATTTCGAGTCTGGTTAAGGTCGGAAGCGTCAGCGCTTCTGAGATCGCGTGGATCATCTTGAAGGCCGCCAGCTTTCTGTGCGGCAGTGTGTTTCTGGGGCGCGCCATCATGCCTTATCTGAGCCGCAACTTGGCGCGTCTCGATGCGAGCCACTCGATGCTTTTCTCACAGGTATTGGCGACCGGGCTTGCTTTGGCATGGCTTGCCAATACTATAGGACTGGCACCGATTATCGGTGCTTTTGCCGCCGGTCTGCTTTTTGAACCCGTGTTTTTGCGAGACTTCGACCAGCCCGCGATTGTTCAGAAAATCGCACCGTTGATTCCACAAAGTGCCCCTGCCATTGCGGAAAGAT
>CAXNNH010000126.1:0-5669 GCA_964203325.1 Burkholderiales bacterium
ACCCGGAAGCGGCGAAAGACATCGATGTGGTCAAAGGCATCACGGCGCTGAAGGCGCAGATGAACACCGACCTGCTGACCGAAGACTTGAAGAAGGCACGCGCCAGCAATCAGAGTTTCTGGCTGATGGGCCAGCCCGATGTCCTGCTGTCGCAAACCCCGACCGGGTTGTGGCAAGTCGAGGTCAACGGCTTCGATTATTTCGATACAGCGAAGGGCGAACTGGTCTCCGGCGGCAAGGGCAAAATCGCCGCGTGGTCGCTGGACACTGACTACGACGGCCGTTCGCTATTCCCACACCAATTCTTCTTCCCGATGGCCGGCAAGGACGAAGGCTGGATGAAGCTGAAGAAAGACATCCGCGCCGAACTGGACGAGGATTTGCTCAAGCACTTCGTCGGCACCGTATCGCTGCCGTTCGAGGCCGGCGCGAATCAGATGGTGGCGGTGAAGATCGTCGATGATAGAGGGATTGAGTCGTTGAAGGTGATGCGTTTGCTGTCGCCGAGTGCGCCGGCTTGAGGAGAGTCATGTGCTGATTTCAAAACTGAAACTGCAAAACTGGCGGAATTTCAAGAAGATTGAAGTCGATTTGCGTGAACGGGTCTTCGTGATCGGGCCAAACGCATCTGGCAAATCCAACCTTCTGGATGTTTTCCGCTTTCTGCGCGATGTTGCCAAACCCAAGGGCGGAGGCCTGCAGCGTGCCGTTGAGGCGCGTGGCGGCTTGACCAAGTTGCGTTGCCTGCTGGCGCGGAGCAACCCCGTGGTAATGATTGAAGTTGAATTGGCTGAGCGGGTCGATACCCCGGCCATCTGGCGCTATTGCCTGGCCTTTCGCGGGGAAGGAAAGGGCAAGCAACGCGTGGTCATCAGCCAGGAGAAAGTCGAGGATTTACGCTTGAGCGAGGCGGAAAGCGTATTGCTGGATCGTCCGAACAACCCGGAAGACAAAGCCGACCCCGAGCGCTTGACCGAGACCAGCCTTGAGCAGGTCAACGCCAACAAGGATTTTCGGGAAATTGCGCAGTTCTTTGGATCACTCACCTACCTGCATTTGGTGCCACAACTGCTCAAGCACGCTGAACTGGGGGCGTCGGCCTTGCTGGAAGGAGACCCCTTTGGTCAATCCTTCCTGGAGCGAATTGCCAAAACGCCCGATCGCACGAGAAATGCCCGACTGAAGAAAATCGAGTCGGCGTTGCAGGCTTGTGTGCCGAACATGCGTCATTTGCAGTTCAATCGAGATGCGACGACCGGTGCCCCCCACCTTGAAGCACTGTACGAGCACTGGCGGCCAGATGCGGGTTGGCAGCGCGAAGATCAGTTTTCCGATGGCACGCTACGACTGCTGGGGATCATGTGGACCTTGCTCGACGGCGATTCTCTGCTCTTGCTGGAGGAACCAGAGCTTTCCCTTAACGAATCCATTGTGCGGCAAATCCCGCCTTTGCTGTGGCAGATGCAGCGCAAAGCGAAGTACCGGCGTCAGGTGTTTGTGACCACCCACAGCGAGGCGCTGCTGGAACATAGCAGCGTGGACCCAAGGGATGTCTTGCGCCTGGAGCCGTCCTCAGAAGGCACTCGCGCTTTGCCAGCAACGGATCAGGAGATTGAACTGGTAGCCGCCGGCTACAACGTCGCCGAAGCGATGGTGCGCAGAATGCCGTTAGCACAGTTCGATCAGCTTTCGATCTTTTGAAGATGCCCATGCCTCTGGAAATTGCCTTGGTGGTGGAGGATGTCCTGAGCCTGACCGTGATGGAAAGGCTGCTGGCACATACAGGGCGCGGCTATGTGGTTGCCAGACCAATGGTCGAGCACGGCATCGGCAATATCCGCCGATCCATCGAAAAATACCGCAACTCCAGCCGGGCGTTAGCGCATGTCGTGCTGGCAGACCTCGATCAAGGCGACTGTGCGCCTGTGTTGCGTGCGCAATGGGGCGTCGCAACTCTGCCCGAGACTATGCTGTTTCGCGTGGCTGTGCGTGAGATTGAAGCGTGGCTACTGGCCGATATGGGCGGTTTCTCGGCATTTGCCGGCATCCCTTCCAGCAAGATTCCTCGTGCGCCCGAGACCTTGGCTGATCCCAAGCAGACGTTGATTAACCTCGTCCGGCGCAGCCGCAACAGGCGGCTGGTAGCAGAAATTGTGCCGGCCCAAGGTAGCAGGATGTCCATCGGCCCAATGTACAACGAGCGCTTGAGCAGTTTTGTTCGTGCAAGCTGGGACGTAGATGCGGCGTTGGAATTGGCTCCCAGCCTAAAGCGAACGCTTGACCGCCTGCACTCTTTTTTGAGGTGAGCTTTGTGACTTCTCCAGCCTCTCCGCACGTCAACTCGCTCATCATCAACTCGCCCTTTACCGAGCCGCAACGCTATTGGGCCGAGAACACCGACCGCACCTTGCGCCTGGAAGAAAAGCGCCGCCCAGCGGGCTACGAAATCATCGACACGCGCGAAAATACCCGCCGTCAGGTGCCGATTCCGCTGGTGGACGACATTCGCCAGCGTGTGCGCCAATGGCGGGCCGATGGCTGGCCCGGCGTGACCGCCGTTACGCGTGAACTGCTGGTGCATTGGTGGGACTTGGACGGCGTCTCCCGGCGGCAAACCCCTTTCTATTTTTGCCAGCTCGAAGCCATTGAAACGCTGATCTGGACGGTGGAAGCACAGGCCGAGTACCGCCAAGGCATCAGCGTGCAGGGCGACGGCGGCGCTTTCGAGCGGCTGTGCAACAAGATGGCGACCGGCACCGGCAAAACCGCCGTGATGGCCATGATCGTCACCTGGCAGGTGCTCAATGCGCTGACCTACGCAAATTCGCCGAAATCCCCGAAATCGCCACGCAAGTATTCGAGCGCGGTGTTTGTCGTGGCGCCGGGCTTGACGGTGAAATCGCGTTTGCAGGTGTTGCTGCCCGGCCACCCGGACAACTACTACGATAGCTTCGAGCTGTGTCCGTCCGAGGCGATGCGGCAAAAGCTTAACCGCGCCGAGGTGCTGATCGAGAACTGGCACACGCTGATGCCACTGAAGGCGCCAGACCGTTCGGTGGTGAAAAAGGGTGCCGAAAGCGATACCGCTTTCACACGCAGGGTTCTTGGCAAGCTGGCGGCCTGCAAAGACCTGGTAGTCATCAATGACGAGGCACATCACGCCTATCGCACGCCGGCGGATGTAAAAATCGGCAAGGCGGAAGCCGCAGCGCTGGGCATCGATCTGGACGAGGCGACGCGCTGGGTTGAGGGTCTGGATCGCATTCACAAGACGCAGCGCATAGCCCGCTGTTTCGATCTCTCGGCGACGCCTTTCGCGCCGACTGGGCGCACGAATACCGAAGCGGGCTTGTTTACCTGGGTGATTTCCGACTTTGGACTGAACGATGCGATTGAGGCCGGGCTGGTGAAGACGCCGCGTGTAGTGGTGCGCGACGATGCCCTACCCAATGCGCAAACGCTGCGCCCGAAGCTCTATCACCTCTACCGCGAAGCGGAAGTGGCCGAAGACCTGAACCGCAAGGCCGAAGCGCACGAGGCTCTGCCCGCGTTGGTGCAGCAGGCTTATACCTTGCTGGGTGCCGACTGGCTGGCGACGGCGCGCGACTGGCAGGCACAGGGGCATGTGTCGCCGCCGGTAATGCTGACGGTGTGCAACCGCACCGAGACAGCGGCGCGTGTCGAGCATTATTTTGTCAAGGGTCACGCGCAATGGCCGGAATTGCACGAGGCCAGCCGCACTTTTCGCGTCGATTCACGAGTGCTGGAGAAGGCCGAAGTCGGCGAGACGGCCAGCGCCGACAAGGATTATGAGTTGCGCCTGCGCGAAATTGTGGCAGCGGCGCGCATCCCGGCAGAACGCAAGGAAATCCTGCTCGGCATGAAGAAGGAAGAGCTGCTGCGCGAGCTGGTCGACACCGTTGGCAAACGCGAACAGGCAGGACAAGACCTACAGAATGTGGTGTCGGTGGCCATGCTTTCGGAAGGCTGGGACGCCAAGAATGTGACGCACATCATGGGCTTGCGCGCTTTTACCAGCCAGCTCCTGTGCGAGCAGGTGATCGGTCGGGGCTTGCGCCGGGTGGCTTACGACCGGGATGAAAACGGCCTGTATCTGCCGGAGTTCGTCAATGTATTCGGCGTACCGCTGTCGATTGCCCTGCAACCCGGCGATGGCGGAGTCAGCCCACCGCCGCCGAAGCCGAGCACGCAGATCGAGTCCTTGAGCGCACGCAACGTCTATGAAATCAAGTGGCCGAACATTCTACGCGTCGATCAAGTGGTACGCCCAGAGCTGGCGGTCGATTGGAGCCAGGTGGCGGTTCTCACCATCGACCCATCGTCCGTTGCGCTGCACGCCGATATTGCGCCGGCGCTGGGTGGCGCGGCCGACTGGAGCCAGGTGGTGAGCATTGATCTGGAAAAACTGCCGGAGGAATTTCGCTTGCAGCGGCTGGTTTTCAAAGCCGCGCAGCGGGCTTTTGAACAACTGCAAGAACAGTTCAAGGGGCAGCGCGAATATCTGTTGTTCCAGTTGGTGCGGCTGGTCGAAACCTTTCTGGCCTCGGACAAAATTGAAATTCCGTCGCTGTTTCACCAAGACCCTTTGCGACGGCGGATTCTATTTTCGCTGCACATCGACCTGCTGACCCAGCACTTGATGCAATACGTCTTCCAGCAAAATACTGAGCGGCTGGAGCCGGTATTCGACGGCGAACGCCCGATTGGCAGCACGCGCGACATGCGCACCTGGTACACCACCCGCCTGGCCGAGCCGACGCAGCATTCCCAAATCAGCCATATCGTGGTCGATAGCGGCTGGGAAAAATACGCCGCCAACATCGCTGAAGCGCACCCCCAAGTGGCGGCTTGGGCGAAGAACGATCACCTGGGTTTCAGCATCCTGTACCTATGGAATGGTTCCAAACGCAAGTACATCCCCGATTTTCTGATTCGCTATCGATCCGGCAAGACGCTGGTGCTGGAAATCAAAGGCGAGGACTCGCCGCAAGATCAAGCCAAGCGCGCGGCGCTGGCGCAGTGGGTGGGCGCGGTTAACGCACAGGGCGGGTTTGGTAGCTGGGCGTGCGATGTGGTCGTCGGCGATGCAGCGGGAATGCGCGATGCGCTGGATAAACACGGGAATGATGAATGTTTTTGAAGGAGAAAACCGATGAGTAGCGGTGGCTGGAGTTGTCCGCACGAGCTTGAGGGGAAATGCAGCAAGGTTAATAAGCTGCCTTGCGATCCTGGCATGAAAGGCTGCGAACTGTATGGTCGCTACGCCTTCTTCAATGACGACAAGAACGAAAGGCTGCGCCAGAAACAGGAGCGTCAGCCAACCCCCATCGTCGCCATGAGCGAAGACGACGCCGGAAAGTTTTGAACGGGCAGCGGGCCTATCGCATCACGCCTTGTTGCCGATAAAGTGTTTCATGTAACGCGGGTTCATGCGCGCCATGGGGAGCAGCACCAGGAGATCGGCGGTATTGAAATCTGGATCCCAGGCCGGTTCGCCGCAGACCCAGGCACCGACGCGCAGGTAACCTTTGATCAGCGGCGGCAATTCGGCGGGCAGATCCTGGCGCAGGGCAGCCAGCGGCAGCGGGTTGCGCGGAAAAACCCGATATTCGAGCGGGCACAGGTGCGCGCCCAGACCGCTGTAGAGC
>CAXNNH010000127.1:0-5597 GCA_964203325.1 Burkholderiales bacterium
GTGTTTAAATTGGGCATGGTGGCCCCGACGGCATGGCGAACCAGCCATTCCTTGATGTCGGGCGAGCGCAGGCAATGTGAAATGAATTTTTCAATAGCGACGGATTCATTGCCTAGCCTGACTTTGAGACAACCCGTACCACAAAACCAGCCAATTTCGCGCGCTCGAATCAAGGCGTTTTTCGTCACATCGCCCCGGCGGCTGAAGACAATATCGCCCATCCGTAACGTGTGCTGCGATAGGCGATCCACGTCAGACTGGTCAATTCTGGCAATGCCGTCCTCAACAATCCCGCCATCGCCAATGTTGGTGGGCATGACAACCGGAATCCCAACCTCCTTATAGTCCGACGTGTGAAGTTGATTACCAAATGGCCCTGTTTGTATTGCGCCGCCTTGGGTGGCGCAAATTTCACCCAGAGTAGTTGACCGCCACTCGGCGGTAGATACTGTTATCTAAGTCAAGCGCCATGCAAGGCGGGATCGAAAGGTTTTCCGGACTTAAGGACGCCAAAGGCGACATGAATGAGTTTTCGCATCATGGCGCCGATGATAAGCATGGGGGGCTTGCCGGAGGCGGCCAAACGACTGCGAAAGAGTTTACCCCAGTGGGTTCTGTAAAGCGTCACCATGGCCGGCATATAGAGGGCTTTGCGCAGAAAGACATGTCCAACCTTGGACAAACGCGGTTTGGCGTGCACGCTGGATCCCGACTCGTGCTGGCGTGGATCAAGCCCGGCGAAAGCGACCGCCTGGCGGGCATTACCAAAGCGCTCCGGGGTGCCGTAGAAGGCGAGGAGTACAGCGATGGTGCGCTCCCCGAGGCCCGGGACGCTATCAAGCAAGCGCTGCTTGTCGCGCAAGGAGGGATCGCTATCGATGTGATCGCGAATCACCTGGAGGATCCGTTCGATCTCCTTGTTCAACCATTCCAGATGCTTGGCAATGCCCTCCCTGACGGCGGGGCGTGCCACGTCAAGCCGATTGGACTCCTGTGTGCGCATCCCCTGCAGCGCCTCCAGACGCAACACCAAGGCACGCAAGGCCTGCTCGGCGGGGGCGGGCGCCTGCCAAGGGCCTGGGCGACGTTCGGCGCAGAATTCGGCGATCAGCTTGGCATCGGCTTTGTCGGTTTTCGTGCGCACTCCCCGCGAGGCACCGAAGGCCTTGATCTGAGCCGGATTGACGACACTGACCGTGACGGCCTCAACGCCGGCAAAGAACTCGGCCACCGCTTCCCAATATGTTCCGGTCGCCTCCATACAGACATGGAGTGCTCCCACGCCCTGTTTATCCAGCCAAACACGCAGTGCCGAGAATCCGTCCGGCGTATTCTCCACCACTTTGTGGCGTAGCTTTCCTTCGGGCAGTCGCAGGGCGCAATCAAGCTTGGCCTTGGCAACATCAATGCCCAATTCAAATATATTCATTGCTTGTCCTCTCTTGATCACCCTTGTGAATGCGGGCTGCCGGCAAGCCGGGCCAAAGATACTGTCCGATCTTTCTGCGAGGGTGAGCGACTGCTGCAAACATCTACGTCACGGGCTCTTGGCCCAAGGATGCGACCGGCATCCAGTCGCTCGACTCGGAGTACTCTCCGAGGGACTGCCACGACAGGCTGTGCCGCGCCGGTGGCGCCTTCAGTCGCGCTACGCGCTCCTTGCAGCGCCACCGGCGCAACACCATGAAATCCCGTCGAGTTCATTACATGAAAAATAATACAAGGATGTGGTGAGCGCAGCGAACCGCATCGGCAGCCGTTACCTCGTCAAAGTGGCGTTGGCTCGCCGAAATCCCCCTCGGCCTCGCTATTCGCGCCCCAATCGGCCGGCACAATCCCCTGCCGCACAAAGCGATGGATCGACGAATACGGCCAGTCGAGCGGGCGGGCAGAGTGGCCATGTTTAACGGGATTCCAGTGGATGTAATCGACATGACGGGCCAGATCGTCCTCATCGCGAATCAGATGCTCCCAAAAGCGGCGTTGCCAGATGCCGCGTTCGCCGCGCGCCATTCGGCTGGGGGATAGTCTCTCGCCTTGCGGCAGGGTGCGCGAAAATCCGGCCTTGATTAGGCTCCAGCGCGTCGGGAAATCGGCGTCGCCGGGCGGCAGGGTCCAGATGCAGTGCAGGTGCTCGGGCATGATAACGATGGCGTCGATGCGAAAGGGGCGTCGCTCCTGAACGCGTCGGAACGAGGCGCGTAGCGCGTCCACATGCTTTACCAGTAATGGGTTATCCAGACGTTGCGCCAGTGCCAGCGTAAAAAACCAGGTTGCACCGGGCAGCAGTGCGCGCCGATAAGCGGTCATGATCGATCCAAATAAATTTCAGTGTGTTGAAAACCCGCATCGTTCGGCGTGCCAGCACTGCCGATGCGGTTCGTTCCTCACCGCATCCTACGAGGATTGCCTAGTGCTTGGCTGATTGTCGCATTTACGACAAAACTCAGTGCGCAAACAAGTCTTTTAATTCAGTCAGTTAAAGGTTTACCTGCGCCTGGCACGGGGCTTGCGTTGAAGAACTCATCCAAACTGGGAGAACCGACATGATTAATCTGACCCCTGCGGCCGTTAAAGCCGTGCAACGCTTTATTCGCGGTTCCGAAACACCGGTGGCTGGCTTGCGCCTCGTCATCTCCGGCGGCGGCTGTTCCGGCTTGCAATACGGCATGAAGCTCGAAGCCGAAAAGGCCGAAGACGACTGGGAGCTTGAAGTCGATGGCGTCAAGCTGCTGGTCGATCCGATGACCATGCCGATGATCGACAACGTGACCGTCGATTTCATCGACACCCTGACCCACACCGGCTTCAAGTTCGACAACCCGAATGCTTCGTCGCAGTGCTCCTGCGGTTCGTCGTTCTCGGTCTAAGGAAAATAAGGAAAAATCATGTGGGAATATTCTGACAAGGTTCGCGAGCACTTCTTCAACCCGCGCAACTCCGGCCCGCTCGAAGAAGCGAACGGGATTGGCGATGTCGGTTCGATCCAGTGCGGCGACGCGCTGCGCCTGATGCTCAAGGTCAATGCCGATACCGAAGTGATCGAAGATGCGCATTTTCAGACCTTCGGCTGCGGTTCGGCGATTGCGTCTTCTTCGGCGCTGACCGAAATCGTCAAAGGCATGACGCTCGACGAAGCGCTCCAGGTTTCCAACCAGAACATTGCCGACTACCTTGACGGTCTACCGCCCGAAAAAATGCACTGTTCGGTGATGGGCCGCGAAGCGTTGCAAGCCGCTATCGCCAACTATCGCGGCGAAGAATGGTCGGACGATCACGAGGAAGGTGCGCTGATCTGCAAATGTTTCGCCGTCGATGCAGTGATGATCGAGGATGTGGTCAAGGCCAATAACCTGAATACGGTGGAAGAAGTCACCTTCTACACCAAGGCCGGCGGCGGTTGCGCCGCTTGCCACGAAGGCATCGAGGAAATTCTGGCCAAGGTGATGGCCGAACGCGCCGGCCCCGGCGAAGTTTCGCCACCGCCGCCTTGCCCGGCCACGCCGGACGCACCGCGACCGCCGAGCACCAAGCTGACGCTGGTGCAGAAGATCAAGAAAATCGAGGAAGTGCTCGACTCGGTGCGCCCGATGTTGCAACGCGATCATGGCGATGTCGAGCTGGCCGACGTGCAGGGCAAAAAAATCTACGTCAAGCTGAAGGGTGCCTGCTCGGGCTGCATGATGGAAGCGGCGACGCTGGGCGGTATCCAGCAGAAGATGATCGAAACGCTGGGCGAACTGGTGCAAGTATTGCCGGTTTCGCACATGCCGGTCGAAGCGTAATTTTCAGGCCAACCCAAAGTGCGAAACACCAAGGCACCAAGGTCACCAAGGAACACCAAGTTAAGACCTTATTTTTCTTGGTGAAACTTTGTGTTCCTTGGTGTCTTGGTGGTGATGATCTTGCGTTGCCTTTTAATTCTACTGACTAACTGTTCTTCCCAATCCCAACAGGAAACCCGCTATGGATGCCCCGATCTATCTGGACAATAACGCCACCACGCGGGTCGACCCCGCTGTGGTCGAGGCCATGCTTCCCTTCTTCACCGAGCATTTTGGCAACGCCTCGTCGATCCACGCTTTCGGCAGCGAAGTGGGTAAGGCGCTGAAAAAAGCGCGCAGCCAAGTGCAAGCGCTGCTCGGCGCCGAGCACGACTCGGAAATCATCTTTACCTCGTGCGGCACCGAATCCGACTCCACGGCCATCCTTTCGGCCTTGAAAGCCCAGCCGGAACGCAATACGGTGATTACCACTAACGTCGAGCATCCGGCGATCCTGACGCTGTGCGACTGGCTGGAAAAGGAGGGCTACATCGTTCATAAGCTGAAAGTGGACAAGAAAGGCCGGCTTGATCTCGACGAATACAAATCGCTGCTCAACGACCGCGTCGCCGTAGTCTCGGTGATGTGGGCCAACAACGAAACCGGGACCATTTTTCCGGTCGAAGAAATGGCCGAGTTGGCCGCCGCCAAGGGCATCATGTTTCATACCGACGCGGTGCAGGCCGTCGGCAAGATTCCGCTCGATCTGAAGAACACCAAGATCGACATGCTCTCGTTGTCCGGTCACAAGCTGCACGCCCCCAAGGGCATCGGCGTGCTCTACCTGCGCCGTGGTTGCCGCTTCCGCCCACTCTTGCGCGGTGGTCATCAGGAACGCGGTCGCCGGGCGGGCACCGAGAATTCGGCATCCATCGTCGGTCTTGGTAAGGCTTGCGAGCTGGCCATGGAACAAATGATCGAGGAGAACACGACGGTCAAACGTCTGCGCGACAAGCTGGAAGCCGGTCTGCTCAGTCAGATCACGCATTGTTTTCCGACCGGCGATGTCAGTAATCGCCTGCCTAACACCAGCAATATCGCCTTTGAATACATCGAAGGCGAGGCCATTCTGTTGCTGTTGAACAAACTCGGCATCGCCGGCAGTTCGGGATCGGCGTGTACCTCCGGCTCGCTGGAACCGTCGCACGTCATGCGCGCCATGGGCATCCCCTATACCGCCGCGCACGGCACCATCCGCTTCTCGCTATCGCGCTACAACAGCGAAGCCGAAGTCGACCGGGTGATTGCCGCTGTTCCACCGATCATCGCCCAATTGCGCAAGCTCTCCCCGTACTGGAGCGACATCGCCGGCAAAAGCGGCCCAGCCGCCAATCCGGCGGCGGCCTTTGCCCCAACCTACGCCTGACACCGGAGGCAATTAAAAACCGATAGAGATGAGCGCGCGCCCACCCCTTCCCTCCGAACCGTGCATGCGGTTCTCCCGGCGTTGGTTTCACAAGATGAAAGAGGAAAGATTTCTCCCTGCGGTCGAAATGACAGGGAGCGGGGCGGTGGTGGGTTGATTGGGTGGTTCGGCGGTCGGGTGGTGGTGGGGTAATTCGGGTGGTCAGGTGGGAGCGGTCGAGCGGGCGCGGTGAGTGCTTGAGATGACCGTAGGCGAGCCAGACTAAAAAAACCTGTCATTCCGAACGAAAGTGAGGAATCTTGCCACCGCAGGGAGGGCCGTCCAATCCGTTCTCCCTCGGCTTATTTTTCACCTTTATTCCAGTAACACCGCTGGAGAGCCGCGTAAACAGTGGTTCTCCGGGCAGG
>CAXNNH010000128.1:0-5596 GCA_964203325.1 Burkholderiales bacterium
TCGCCACAGAAAAAACGGAAAGTGTTCTTGCCGGCGGCTTTGGCGGCGTACATCGCCGTATCGGCGTGCTGCATCAGTTCCAGCGCGCTGCTGCCGTCCTGCGGATAAAACGCCATGCCCATCGACGCGCCGACGCGCACGCTGTGACCGTTCAGCGTCGTCGGACGCGCCAGGTCGACCAGCATCTCGTCGGCCAGCCCGGCACAACATTCGGCGTTATCCAGGTCTTCCATCAGCACGACAAATTCATCGCCGCCCAGGCGCGCCACGGTATCGGTGCCGCGCCGCATGAAGCGCTGGATGCGCACGGCAACTTCTTGCAGCAGCAGATCGCCGGTGTCGTGCCCCAGGCTATCGTTGACCGCCTTGAAGCCGTCGAGGTCGATAAAGGTGACGGACAGTGGGCGACCGTCGCGGCGACTGCGCTCGACGGCATGCGCCAGCCGTTCCTGGAATAGCACCCGGTTCGGCAGCCCGGTCAGAGCGTCGTGGAAGGCCAGATGGTGCATGCGCTCGTCGGCGCGGTGGCGGTCGGTGATGTCGCGAAAGACGGCGACGTAACTCACCGGTAGGCCATCGGTAGCCGGAATGCGGTTGATGGTCAGCCATTCCAGATAAGCCTCGCCACTTTTGCGCCGGTTCCAGACTTCGCCCTGCCAACGACCGTTAGAGAGTAAGGTTGCCCACATCGCCGAATAGAACGCCGCATCGTGGTGCTCGGATTTGAGCAGGCTGGGTTTCTGGCCAATCGCTTCATCGGCCGCATAGCCGGTGATTTCGGTAAAGGCTGGATTGATGCCGACGATGACTCCTTGCGCATCGGAGATCATCGCGCCCTCGCTGGTGTTGTCGTACACGCAGGAGGTCATGCGTAATTCGGCGGTACGCGCCTGCACACGTAGTTCCAATTCGGCGTTAAGCTCGGTGAAGGCGCGTTCCTTGTCGGTGATGCTTTTTAGCATGTGGGCAAAGGCTTCGGTCAATGCGCGGATGTCGCCCCAGCCGCGCACGGGCAGGGCCACGCGGCGTCGCCCCTGTGAAATGGCCTCGGCCGCCGCCGTCAGTTGCGATAGTGGCGCGAAGGTGCGGCGAATCGCGAGCAGAAGGACGATCAGTATCAGCGCACCGATCGCTAGGCCGCCGACGATCAATCGATTCCGATGGGGGGCCAGCATCGGAGCCAGCGCCGCATCGGGATAGTGGTACACCAACAGCAAAAATCGTTCCGGCGCGCTGGGGTCGAAATGTATCCGATTGGCCAGAAAATGGGCGTCGCCCTGCTCACTCGGTGCGCTGAAGAACGCACTGCGCGCCGGCGCATCGCTGGCAAACAAGGGCTTGAGGGCTGGAATGGCCTGCTCGATAGGCGCATCGTGACCGGGAGCGAAGGCATGAGAAACGTCGGGGGTCGCCAGATAACGCCCGTTCCGGTCGGCAACATAGGCCAACGTACCCGTCGGCCAGGGGGAGCGCAGGAGGTCGTCGAGCAGGCTGCTGATAGACCAGTCAATGACCACTAGGCCGAAAAGCTTGTCGTCTGCGGTGAAAATCGGCGTCGCGGCGCGCACCGTGCGAACTTGCCGCAACGGCTCCTCCTCGGATCCTGGGGTCAAGTTAAATTCGGACAGGTAAAGCTGACCGGCGGCCAACTGCGTCGTGGCGCGAAAATAGTCCCGATCACCCTTGGCGCGCAGCGCGGCCTGCGCTGTTACCAGCACAGCACCCTCCGGCGTTCGCTCAACGCGCACCAGTTCGCGCCCACCGTTGGCCACCCCGATGTAGCGCACTTTGTCGCACTCGGGATTGGCTTTGGCGTAGGCCGAGAAAATTTCCTGCAGGCGCAGCTCCCATTCGTCGCGGCGGTTGCGGTCGCGGGCGTCGAAGCCACGATTGGCGGCGGCGCGGATGAGGCCCTTGATCGGCGGTACATTGGCCAGAAATAAAGCATCGCGTCGCAGTTGTTCGGTGCTGCGCAGGACGCGAGTGCTGCCCGCCGATAACTGCATGTCCAACTCGTCGCCGACTTCGGCGAACGCCGTTTCGTGGGCCTGCCGGTCCAGCAAGAGCAGCGTGAACAGCAGAAACAGCCCGAGAAGCGCGAAGGCGGCCAGTTGGATTCGTGCGGACAAGGTTCCTTTTTGCGAGACAGGCACAGATGGACTCCTTGTAGAGCTGTAGGGTAAGAAGGGGAGAGACACCAAGACCGGGGCCAGCGCAAATTTTGCCGACTGGCCAACAATTTACACTAAACTCCTCGCATTTTTGCAATCCCCGGTTTTGCGGTCGCAGAGGCTGGCAATATTCGGCCGATGTGCGCTGTGTATGGCTGTATTTGGCTTGTGTTTGAGTTTAATGTCATCTGTATCAACGATCTCTAACTGGAGACTATCTTGGCCTGTCTTTCCTGCGGCGCTTGCTGTGCTGCTTTTCGCGTCGATTTCCATTGCGCCGATCTGGCGTCATCGTCGGGCGACGGCGTGCCAGTCGAACTCACCGTGCCGTTGACAGCCACCCTGGTGCGCATGCGCGGGACCGACGAAGCACCACCGCGTTGCATCGCATTGGCGGGTGAAGTTGGCGCTGCCGTGCGCTGCACGATTTATGCACAACGTCCCGGCCCCTGCCGCGATTTTGCGCCCTACGCGCCGCTGGGTATTGGCGACGATGCCTGTGATCGGGCGCGACGGCGTTACGGTTTGCCTGCGCTGGTTACCGCTTAGTTTAGCCCACAACGTTTGATCTGGATCAATAATCGCTAATATTGGACGGCGTATATTCCGTCGAATCTTTAGACAGTGTCTAAAGCTGTGTTCCGCAGTCCGATGTTTGAACACCTGTCGTTCAATTTCCAAGGGAGTATTAACCATGAAAAAAAATCTACTGATTGCTGCATCCATCGCCGCTTTGTTCGCCGCCGGCCCGGTATTTTCTGCCGCCAGCAGCGAGCCGATTCAACCGATTTCCGCCGCCAAGGGGCAAGACCCGGCGATGGTCGAGCTGGGCAAAAAGTTGTTCTTCGATCCGCGTTTGTCGAAGTCCGGCTTCATTTCCTGCAACTCCTGCCACAACCTGTCGATGGGCGGTTCGGACAATCTGAAGACCTCAATCGGTCACAACTGGCAGCAAGGCCCGATCAACTCGCCAACGGTGCTTAATTCGAGCATGAACGTCGCCCAATTCTGGGACGGACGCGCCAAGGATCTGAAAGCGCAGGCCGGCGGCCCGATTGCCAATCCCGGTGAAATGGCCTTTACGCACGAGCTAGCCATAGACTTGCTGAAGTCGATTCCCGGCTATGTCGCCGAATTCAAGAAGGTGTTCAAGAGCGACACGGTCGACATCGACGGCGTGACCAAAGCGATTGCCGCCTTTGAAGAAACCCTGGTTACGCCGAACTCGCGCTTCGACAAATGGCTGAAGGGCGATAAAAAGGCGATCAGCGCCAACGAACTCGAAGGCTACAAACTGTTCAAGGACAGCGGCTGTGTCGCCTGCCATAACGGCCCGGCGATCGGTGGCAATTCCTTCCAGAAAATGGGCGTCGTCGAAGCCTACAAGTCGAACAGTGCCGCCGAAGGTCGCGTTGCCGTGACCGGCAAGGACGCCGACCGTTTCAACTTCAAGGTGCCGACCCTGCGCAACGTCGAAATGACCTATCCCTACTTCCACGACGGTGCGGCCGATACACTGCCGCAGGCGGTTGACACCATGGCGCGCATTCAGCTCGGCAAGACGTTCACCGCCGACGAAAACGCCAAAGTCGTCGCTTTCCTGAAGACGCTGACCGGCGATCAGCCCAACTTCAAGCTGCCGATTCTGCCGCCGTCGTCTGATTCGACCAAGCGTCCGACGCCGTTTGCGAAGTAATTAACGCGAAGAAAAGGGGGCTGCTTGGCCAGCCCCTTTTTTGACATGTTTTGCGAATTACTCTCTAATCGTGCCCATCAATATCGTTTGCCGTCTGCGCAACGACCTGCCCCTATAGAGAGCGCATGACATGGTAAAACAGGCAATTTTCGACATATCCGAACGTTTGCGGCACGCTGGCGTCGCTGCCACCCTGCAACGGCTGGCGATTGGCGAGGTGCTGCTAAAACACCCGATTCATCTGCGTGCCGACGAGGTGCATGATCGCGTTCGGGAATTCCTTCCCGACGTATCGCGCGCGACGGTGTACAACACGCTAAAGATCTTCCGGGAGGCGGGGTTGGTCAAAGAACTGGTCGTGGACGCGGAACGTATCGTGTTCGATTCGAACACCGAGCCGCATTATCATCTCTACAACGTCGATACCGGGGCCGTACTCGACGTATCGGCCGACGAGCTACAGGTCGTCGGTTCTCCACAACTACCGAATGGACTTGAGCTGGAGCAGGTCGATGTCATCATTCGCGTACGCAACAACCCACTGGATAGCCCCTCTAAACAATAGTTGTCCGCTTGGGATCCGCCTGGATGGGGATCCCCGGTGTCGTTGCAGCTTTAAGCAATAGCCAGTAGCTATCAAACAGATTTAAACAATCAATTAGACGCATTTAGCTGTGGCTTTTAGTATTCGTCCGTCGCATCACTTTATCCACTCAAAACAAGGAGCACTGACCATGAATTCGCTGATTAACACGACTATCCTCCCGTTCAAAGCCACCGCTTACCATGAAGGCAAATTCGTTCCGGTATCCGACGCCGACCTGAAAGGTAAATGGGCCGTCGTTTTCTTCTACCCGGCCGACTTCACCTTCGTTTGCCCGACCGAGCTAGGCGATCTGGCCGATGAGTACGAGAGCTTCAAGAAGCTGGGCGTCGAAATTTACTCGGTATCCACCGACACGCATTTCACGCACAAGGCTTGGCACGACGCCTCGGAGACGATCAAAAAGATCCAGTACCCGATGATTGGCGACCCGACCGGCACCATCACCCGCAACTTCGGCGTGATGATCGAAGAAGAAGGGTTGGCCCTGCGCGGCACCTTCGTGATTAACCCTGAAGGTCAGGTCAAGATCATCGAGACGCACGATCTGGGTATCGGCCGCGACGCCAAGGAATTGTTGCGCAAGGTGCAAGCCGCGCAATACATCGCCACGCATCCGGGTGAAGTTTGCCCGGCCAAGTGGACGCCGGGTGACGCTACGTTGTCGCCGTCGCTCGATCTGGTCGGCAAGATCTAAGCGCAGAAAGACCCTCGCTTCCCGGAACTGTTCCGGGGAGCGAAGGGATTTCAGCGCAAAGGCCGGCGCTTTTGCCCTGAAATTCGACCGCATTCCTCAAGGAGAAACAACATGCTCGACGCCACCATCAAAACCCAGCTCAAAGCCTACCTCGAAAAATTGCAGCAACCGATAGAGCTGGTCGCCTCGCTCGACGCCAGTAGTCAAGCGCAGCAAATGCGCAGCCTGCTCGACGACATCGCCACGCTCTCCGACAAAGTTGCCGTGCGTCACGATGGAAACGACGCGCGCCAACCGTCGTTCTCGATTGGCCGGTCCGGCGAAGCGGCACGAATTTTCTTTGCCGGCATCCCGATGGGTCACGAATTCACCTCGCTGGTGCTCGCCCTGTTGCAAACCGGCGGTCACCCGCCCAAGGTCGAGCCGCA
>CAXNNH010000129.1:0-5552 GCA_964203325.1 Burkholderiales bacterium
ACTCCTGAGTTGGCCATTTCCAGTTACCTTACCGTTATCTATTGGTCGCGCGTCTGCGTTGCGTTCTTGAGGTGTTATCTGTGCATGGCGCGATTATCGCGCATGCGCTGCCTGGTGTGCGCAGCTTGTGGCTGTAACTTTGGCTTAACAGCGGACGATTTTGCCCTGCGCAAGGATCAACCGTAATTTACAAAACCTGTCTGCACGTTTGGAATGACTGCCTGGAGACCCGCATGGATAAACGATCTCCAGGGGGGTGGGCTGGAGAATGGCGTCTTTATTGGCTCTCAGGGCAGGCCTGGTGTAGAACGCCCATTGGCGCGGCTTGCAGGAGAGAAGCGCGTACTGAATGCACACGCACCCCGGCGAAGCGAGGGAGGTTGTGGTGTGTTGAACACCTTCAGAATCAGCATCCTTTCGGGCCGGAAGGCTATCAATAAACTTTTTTCGCGTAACATGGAGCATAAAATCTTTTTTCGGATCGACAATGACTTCATCTCCCTTGTTGTTCCTGGATTTTCTGGCCGACCGCCAGCTTAGTCCAGCCGCCGTCTTGTTCAAGTTTGCCGACAGCGATCCGCTTTCTCTGGTTTCGCTGCTTGACGATGCCGAGTGCCTTGCCTTACTCGCCGAGTTTCCTGCTTTTGTCAGTACTGGGGATACCCATCGTTTTCCGTTGGAAAAGCTGCAAGAACTTGAAAAAGCCGGACTCGGTGTTCTATCCGAGGACCTCCTGTATATATCCGATGCGTTGAGCGTGCCGGAAATACCGCCGACGGCACAGTGGATAACCGGGAACTGGTATCTGGCTTCGCCACCCAAACCGACGGGCAATCAGGCAACGTCGCGGCTATTGGCCCTCAAGCTATTGCAACTGGTCACCTCCGATGGCGACATTCGCGATATAGAGGAAATTTTCCGCCGCGACCCAGGACTCTCTTACCATCTTCTCCGAATTGTTAATTCGGTGGGCATGGGATCAAACCGGAAGATTTCCAGTCTTGCCCAAGCCATTCTTATCCTTGGGCGCCAACAATTAAAGCGTTGGTTAAGTTTAATGCTCTTTTCCGCCGTCAAAGAAGATCGAAGATCGGCAATGCTACTGGCCCGAGCAACAGTGCGGGCACGCAGTATGGAACTGCTGGCCAAAAAATCCGGTCTGGATCGATCCTGGCAGGAGCTTGCCTTCATGGCGGGAATGTTCTCGTTGCTCGGCATTTTGTTTGGGCTGCCGCTTTCCGAGATACTCAAACCGCTGCAAATCAGCGATGTACTGATCGCTGCCCTGCTGCGACACGAAAACGAACTGGGAGCTCTGTTACAGGCGGTTGAATCGGCTGAGTGTGGCAACGTTGCCGATCTCACTCTGCTCCTGGAAGATCTTGGCATTTCCCCCCATGAGTTTAACGCCCTTATCATAGAGGCGCACTTGTGGATGCTTCGTTTTGTGCGAACGAATCAAGAGGGGTAGTCATGACCGATGACTCCGTGCAGAAGTGTCTCCAACTCTGTCGGCAAGCACGCGGGCTGCAGGAAGAGGATCTTCACCGAGTTCCGAGCATTCTGAGCAAGCTGGAGGAAGCACTAGGACGGGTCATACCGGATCGCACGCCACCGGCTGCCGAGATAGTGCAGTTGCAGGCGCAGATTCTGGAACAATTGCAAGTCCCTGTCATCACGCTTGACATGGCCGGATATTTGACCGGCTGGAGCCGGGGAGCGCAAGCACTTTTTGGCTACACCCGCGAAGAGGCGATGGGGCAACACGTTCTTTTCCTGCACGCCGACGAGACCGGTGCCAGCGAAGCAGGCGTAGCCGAGCATTTTCTGGAGCATGGCAGCTCACTCCTCGAAGTCACCCGACGCAAGAAATCCGGCGAAGTCTTCCGGGCGTGGCTGTCTCTATCGTTGCTCCGCCAAGGCGAAGAGTCGATTGGTTTAATCGCGCAGCTTTCGGAAGTTGCCGAGCAACTTGTCGTGGAAGATAAGCAGCGACTACACGCCCGCATCATTGAGGATAGCGATCAGGGAATCTTGATTGCCAACGCCGAAGAACGGATTGTATCGGTCAATCCAGCCTTCACCCGAATCACCGGCTATTCGGCCGCCGAGGCCATCGGACAAACTCCCGATCTCTTGCGATCCGGCGTGCACGATGCCGATTTTCGCGCGCAGATTCGCGCCGCCATGCACGGCGCCGGGCCTTGGCATGGCGAAATCGTTGGCAAACGCAAAAACGGCGATTTGTTTCCGCAATCGGTCGCCATTAGCGTGGCACGTAATGATGAGGGCGATATCACCCATTCGTTCTCCATTTTTTCCGACATCAGCGTGCTGCGCGCTGCCGAAGAACGCATGCAACGTTTGGTCAACTACGACAGCCTGACCGGCTTGCCCAACCGCAGCCTGCTCAATCAGTTGGTCGGACATGCTCTGACAGCCGCAAGACGCACAAATAATCACGGTGCTTTGCTGGTGATCGATCTGAACCGGTTTACATCGATCAACGATACGCTGGGACATGATGTCGGCGACGAATTGTTGCGTCAGGTCGGCCAGCGCTTTCGCAAGGCCTTACGCGACGAAGACGTGCTGGCCAGGATTGGTGGCGACGAGTTCGTCGCGGCGCTGCTCGATATTCAGAAGCGCGAACACAGTGGCATCGTGGCGGAGAACCTCCTGGCCGCGCTACGAGCACCCTTTATCATCGAA
Organism: Burkholderiales bacterium; assembly: GCA_964203325.1. GTDB lineage: Bacteria > Pseudomonadota > Gammaproteobacteria > Burkholderiales > Rhodocyclaceae > JACQYA01. Next base: position 2,713 of record CAXNNH010000129.1, read on the forward strand.
TCGAATGCCCTGCACGTCGGTGCGAGCATTGGTATCTCGGTGTACCCGGACGACGCTCTGGACACCGCCGAGTTACTGCGCTTTGCCGATGTGGCGATGAAACGGGTGCAGGAAAATGGCGAAGGCGGTTATCTGTTCTACAGCCCCGAGATGAACCAGCGGGCGAAGGATCGCTGGCGTTTGGAGGGGGAGTTACGCAAGGCGCTGAGCGGGGGCGAGTTGTTGCTCTACTACCAGCCCAAGGTCAGCCTGCGCAGTGGACGCATTGTTGGTTCCGAAGCACTCATCCGCTGGCGCCACCCGGAACGAGGAATGGTGCCGCCGGGAGACTTTATTCCGGTCGCCGAGGAAACAGGCGTTATCCTCGAACTGGGTAACTGGGTGCTGGAAGAAGCGTGCCGACAATTGAGCGTATGGATGGATTCAGGAGTCGATATGCCGCCGGTGGCCGTCAACCTTTCTGCACGCCAATTCGATGCCCAACTACCGGCGCGCGTGCTCGCCGTGCTCGATCAATATGGCGTTCCGCCGGAGCGTCTTAAGCTGGAGATCACCGAAAGCTTATTGGTCCGAGGCCCCGAAAAGGTAATTCCCATCATGAACGAACTGGTGGCCTTGGGACTCGGTCTCTCGCTTGACGATTTCGGCACGGGTTATTCGAGCCTGGCTTATCTCAAGAAATTTCCCATCACCACCCTCAAGATTGATCGCTCATTCGTCATCGGCGTACCTGGCGACCAGAACGACTGCGCTATTGCCCAGGCCATCGTCACCATGGGCCAGCAACTACGTCAGGAGATTGTGGCCGAAGGTGTCGAAACCCAAGCGCAGATGACTTTTCTGCGCGGTCTGGGGTGCGATCAACTACAGGGCTACCTGTTCAGCCCGCCGGTCGCTGCGACCGAGTTCGAACACATGGTGCGCGAAAAACGGAGACTTTGCCTTGACGCCAAACCTCAGAAAAGCTGAGATCCAAGCGTTCGTGTATTAATCGAGTACGAAAAATCACAGCTAATCCGGTCGTTGTTCCACCGGCCGACGAGCCGCCTCCGATGAGTAATCCCACGTATGACTCAGTTCAATCTGCTCCAAACCCGCCGTTTTGCACCGTTCTTCGGCACGCAATTTCTCGGCGCGTTTAACGACAATCTGTTCAAAAACGCGCTGGTGGTGTTGCTCACCTTTCAGGCGGCTAGCTGGACAGCGCTGGATATTGGCATTCTGGCCAATCTGGCGGCGGGTATCTTTATTCTGCCCTTCTTCCTGTTTTCGGCCACTGCCGGGCAATTGGCCGATAAGCTGGATAAGGCCAAGCTGGCGCGGCTAGTCAAGGTATTGGAGATGCTCATCATGGGCATTGCAGCCATCGGCTTTTCGCAGCACAGCCTGTTCATCCTGTTTTTGGCGCTGTTTCTGCTCGGTCTGCATTCGACCTTGTTTGGCCCGGTCAAATACGCGATTTTGCCGCAGCATCTGCACGAGGACGAACTGGTCGGCGGTAACGCGCTGGTCGAAGCCGGCACCTTTGTCGCAATTCTGCTCGGCACACTGGCCGGCGGTCTGCTCGCCGGGGCCGCCGGACATCCAACCTGGGTGGCCTTGGCCGGATTACTGGTGGCCGCCGTCGGCTATCTGTTCAGTCGCGGCATCCCCGCCGCACCGGCACCGGCACCGGAACTGGTGGTTAACCTCAATCCCTTCTCCGAGACCTGGCGCAACATTGGTTTTGCCCGGCAAAACCGCACGGTATTCCTGTCGATCCTCGGCATCTCGTGGTTCTGGCTCTACGGCGCGTTGTTTCTGGCGCAATTTCCGGCTTACGCGAAAAACGTCCTCGGTGGCGGCGAAAGCTCGGTCACGCTACTGCTGGCCACCTTCACGCTAGGTATTGGCCTCGGTTCCCTGCTCTGCGAGCGGCTTTCGGGCAAGCATGTTGAAATCGGTTTGGTGCCTTTCGGCTCGATTGGCTTGACGATTTTCGGCCTCGATCTGGCCTTTGCCTCACCGGCCGCCTTGCCCGTGGGCGCGCCGTTGGCGCTGGGCGGGCTGCTCGGCCTACCCGAAATTTGGCATGTGTTGTTCGATCTCTTTGCCCTCGGCCTGTTCGGCGGCTTTTTCATCGTCCCGCTTTATGCCTTGATCCAATTACGCAGTGCGACCGCCCAGCGCGCGCGCATCATCGCCGCCAACAACATTCTTAACGCGCTATTCATGGTCGTCGGCGCGCTGGCCGCTGCCGGCATGCTCGGCCAGGGATTGAGCATGCCGACGCTGTTCGGCATCGCCGCGCTGTGCAATGCGCTGGTGGCCATCTACATCTATCGCCTGGTGCCCGAGTTCATGCTGCGTTTTGTCGCCTGGCTGTTGATTCATTCGGTATATCGGCTGGAGCAACGCGGGCTGGAAAACATCCCGGACGAAGGACCCGTGCTGTTGGTTTGCAACCACGTCAGTTTTGTCGACCCGATTGTGATTGCCGCTGCCACTCGGCGACCGATCCGCTTTGTCATGGATCACCGCATTTTCCGTACACCGGGTATCAACTTCATCTTCCGCCACATGCGCGCCATTCCAATTGCACCGGCCAAGGAAGATCCGGCGATGATGGAAGCGGCGTTTGAGCAAGTCGCGCAAGCACTGGCCGCCGGCGAGGTGGTTGGCATTTTCCCGGAAGGGCGGATTACCGACAACGGCCAGCTTTACCCCTTCCGCCCCGGCGTGCAGCGCATTGTTGGCCGTTCGCCGGTGCCGGTCGTACCGATGGCCTTGCGCGGGTTATGGGGCAGTTTTTTCAGCCGCAAAGACGGCCCGGCAATGCGTAAGCCACTGCGGCGCGGCCC
>CAXNNH010000130.1:0-5551 GCA_964203325.1 Burkholderiales bacterium
ACGCTGCGACGGAAGATACGATGGTCAGTACCGCAATTTCTGCTCCAGGTATAGCCGCTGCCCAAGGAACGGCTTGGGCACTCGCAAACACTAAAGTGATGTTTCTTTCAGGGCATCCGGTCATTGCCGCGATTGCGGTTGGAATGCTGACGCGAGCCGTTGCCAAGCAATGGTATGAATCGCGTGAAGGAACGGCCACTGTTCTGAAACGCGAAATACGACACACCGAAATGCTGACGCGTGCCCTTGCGGCCCCCGGTTAAGGCTATTTACACGCAGCCCTAGCCAGTTTGCGAAGATTCTGAATTTATATAGGATCTTACGCATGGCGCACGAAAAATTATTTCAATGTGACTGGCTGAAGACCCGCATGGATAAACGATCTCCAGAGGGTAGGTCTGAAGAGTGGCGTAAACAGTGGCTCTCCGGGCAGATGGTCAAAGCGGGTGATGTGCTGGCCCGTTACCGTCTTCAGGAGACAGATCGGTGATTGTGTCAGGGATGAAGCGTAAGGCGGGAGACTGACAGGAGCGGCCATCTGAAACACGATCACAAAAAGCCTACATAGCGCCTACACGACCGATAAAAAGCAAAAAGCCCCGGCTTTTGACCGAGGCTAAGCACTTGATTTCATGGTGGTGATGGGCAGAATCGAACTGCCGACCTATGGGTTATGAATCCATCGCTCTAACCGTCTGAGCTACATCACCATGTAGGGCCAAAAATTATAGACAGCATGTAACACCAAGTCAAGCTATAACCTTGTTCAATCAAGGCAGATCGGTTGTTTCATTGAATCAAATTCAACAAGTCGAAATATGTCAATGTCGCCCACCTAGCCCGAGATAGCTTTCGATTACTCGTGGATCATTGGCCAGCTCACTGCTTGGCCCGGCTAACGAGATTTCACCGGTTTCCAGAACGTAACCGTAGTCGGCGACACGCAAAGCGGCGCGGGCATTCTGCTCGACGAGGAGGATGGCAACACCGGTCTTGGTCAACTCGGCAACAATGCGGAAAATTTCCTTGATAATCAATGGGGCAAGACCGAGACTGGGTTCGTCGAGCATCAGCAGCTTGGGTTTGGCCATCAACGCGCGCCCCATAGCCAGCATCTGGCGCTCACCGCCAGACAGCGTGCCGGCCATCTGTTCGCGCCGCTCCATCAGGCGCGGAAAGATGTCGAACACTTCGTCCATCGTTTCCAGTTCGTCGCGGTGGCCGACCCGATAGCGGTCGAAAGCGCCGAGCAGCAGGTTGTCTTCAACGCTCATTTCGCTAAACAGCTCGCGTTTTTCAGGTACCAGAGTCATGCCGTGGCGAACCAACGTTTCAACCTGACGTTCAGTGCCCTGCCGCTCACCAAGGTATACCACCTCGCCACGCAACGGCAGCAAACCCATCAAAGCACAGAGTAAGGTCGTTTTGCCGGCACCATTCGGGCCAATCACGGTGACGATCTCGCCCTTATGGATCTTCAAGTCGATGCCGTGCAGCGCTTCAACCTTGCCATAGCTAACCGACAGATTGCGAACTTCAAGTACCACCGGCTTTTCGGCGAGCTTATCGACCATTTCGTGGGTAGCGCTCATTCGGCCCCTCCGAGATAGGCATCGAGGACCGCTGGATTGCGCTGCACCTCAGCCGGCAGTCCCTCAGCCAGTTTTTCGCCGAACTCCATAACCACTACGCGGTCGGCTAGCCCCATCACGAAATCCATATCGTGCTCGACGAGCAAGATACCCATCCCCTCACTACGCAAACGGCGCAGGAGGTCAGCCAATGCCTGTTTTTCAAGATAGCGTAACCCGGCGGCCGGCTCGTCGAGCAAGAGCAGGCAGGGGTCGGCAGCTAGGGCACGAGCAATCTCAACGATACGTTGTTTGCCGAGCGGCAGGCTGTTGGCAGCGTCGTACATGTGCTCGCGCAAACCGCAGTGCTCGATCTGCAACGCAGCCTCGTGCAACAGACGCGCTTCTTCAACGCGCTCGGTACGCAAAGCAGCCTGGATGAAATTTTTGTGCCCGCGCAAATGTGCACCGATGGCGACGTTTTCCAATACGCTCATGGTGGGCAGCAAACGGACATGCTGGAAGGTGCGACTCATACCGCGCTTGGCAATAGCACGCGCTTCAAGCTGTTCAATTCGTACGCCGCAAAAGGTTACGGCACCTGAAGTCAGCGGATCGACACCGGAAATGCCGTTAAACAAGGTACTTTTTCCCGCACCATTCGGACCGATCAGCGCTAGCACCTCACCTGCCCGCACGCTGAAATTCATCTTGTTGTTGGCGATTAGACCGCCAAAACGTTTGGTCGCATCTTGCACTTCGAGCAGCACGGCGTTGGCGGCTGGCACGGGACGACGCGGCAAAGCCTCGGCTTCCGGGACACGCAAGCGATGCTGGCGCTCGGGCAGCAAGCGCAGGATAATCGGCCACACTCCTTCGCGCGCGCGATGCAGCACGAAAATCATCAGCAAGCCAAAGACAATAATTTCGAAGTTGCCGCTTTGACCCAGTAACTGGGGTAACCAGTCTTGCAACCATTGCTTGAGAATAGTGATCAGACCGGCCCCGAGAATGGCTCCCCAAACGTGGGCGACGCCGCCGATAACGACCATGAACAGGTACTCTATACCCTGCGTCAGCGAAAAAGGCGTTGGATTTACGAATCGCTGTAGGTGGGCATAAAGCCAACCAGAAAGACAGGCATAGAGGGCGGCGATCGTGAAAATGACCATCTTTGAGCGTGGCGTATTGACCCCCATCGCCTCGGCCATCAGCGCCCCTCCTTTCAACGCACGGATGGCGCGGCCTTCGCGCGAGTCGAGCAGATTGCGCGTGGCAAGCACAATGACCAGTAATACCAGCCAGATCAAGTAGTAAAACTCGCGGCCAGATTTAAGTTCGAAGCCAAAAAAATCGAGTGCTGGGATGCTGCTAATTCCGGTATGGCCACCCAAAAAATCGATGTTGCCAAATAAATAATAAAGGCTGATTCCCCAGGCGATGGTACCAAGCGGCAGGAAATGCCCGGAAAGACGGAGCGTAATCAGTCCCAGCGAAAGCGCTACCGCCGCCGTAACCAGCAAACCGGCCAGCAACGTTAGCCAAGGTGAAACGCCATACACAGTGGTCAAATAAGCTGTTGTATAAGCGCCCAGACCGACGAAGGCGGCTTGTCCAAAGGAGGTCAGCCCTCCAACGCCTGTGAGCAGTACCAGTCCGAGCGCAACGATGGCGTAGAGACCGATATAGTTGAGCAGGGTTACATAGAATTCGGGGAGTACCAACGGCACACCGAGGAGGGCCACGATGAAAGCCAGTAAAGGCAAAGAAGAGAGACCGGGAAACCTCATTCCTTCACTCCTCTTTACTCTTCTTCCACATGCCGAGTGGTTAATGAACGCCAGAGCAACACCGGGATAATCAGGGTGAACACGATGACCTCCTTAAAAGCACTGGCCCAGAACGACGAGTACGATTCAAGCAAACCGACCAGAATTGCACCCGCCGCAGCGACCGGATAGCTAGCCAGGCCACCAACGATGGCTCCGACAAAACCTTTCAAACCAATCAAAAAACCAGAATCGTAATAAATTGTAGTAATCGGGGAAATCAAAAGGCCGGAAAAAGCACCGATCAAGGCAGCTAGCGTAAAGGAGAGCTTGCCGGCAACGATGGCTGAAATACCCATTAGTCGTGCGCCGGTACGATTCATCGCCGTCGCTCGTAACGCTTTGCCATAGATGGTGCGCTCGAAAAAGAAATACAACGCAGCAATCAACACTACGCTGGCCACGACAACAAGCACAGTTTGACCCTGCAATAAAGCATCACCAATTTCAAAACTCATGTCGGTAAAGGCGGGTGTGCGCGATCCTTCAGCACCAAAGAAATAGAGTCCCAGCCCGATCAAGGTAACGTGCACAGCGACTGAAACAATAAGTAACACCAACACAGAGGCTTCGGCAATCGGTTGAAAAGCCAGGCGATAAATCATCGGCCCCAGCGGTACGACCAGCATCAAGGACACGATTACTTGCACGGGCAAGGGCAACGTTGCCGGTGACACGGCAAACAGAATGCCACCCAACACCAGCGGAACACCGCAGTTGAACAAAATAATCGATGGAATCCGGCGTAGATGACGGTCACGTAATGCGATGCTGATTTCGATCAAGGCTACCGCGACCCCCATACCCAGCAACAACCAAAGAGTCCCCGGCAACTTGCCCGCCTGTAGGCTAGCCAAAGTCAGCGCCCCAAAGGCAACGAATTCACCTTGAGGAATGAAAATTACACGCGTCACGGCAAAAACAAGCACGAGAGCCAACGCCAGCAGAGCGTAAACAGCCCCATTGGTTACACCATCCTGGCCCAGCAGTAATGCTATCTGCAAATCCATCGAAAACTTTCTAGTACGGGATAATCGTCAGGTCGCGCCTGGGATTGCTGACTTTATTCTGTGTTCTATTTAATCAGCCTCCACGTACCACCTTCGGCCCTGACTCCTTGAACCAAGCCTTCACCGTAAGCATCGGCGTCTCGGAATCAGCCGCCACATCAATCATGGCTAGCGAATTGAACGCTGTCGTCGAGCCTATCACCACATCGACCTTACTTTCGGTTATTAACTTCTTGATATTTTTGACTGCAGTTGTCGTATCGGCAACATCATCAAGTACGTTGTAATTTACCTTGTGTCCACCAATGACTGAAGGCAATAAGTCAATAGTATTTTTTTCAGGAATACCAAGCGAAGCCACCGGACCGGTAGCAGAAACGGTCACACCAACACTGATGTCAGCCCATACGACTGAGGTAAGCAACGCGGACATCAATGCAGCGACAAACGTTTGAGCAATCTGACGTGGCATTGTGCGTCTCCGCTTTCCTAGAAAGGTGAAAAGTCCAGGATGATACCAAAAGCGAAGACAATTCTCTCTTTTTCCCGTATTTGCTTAACGCCATCAAAAATACAACATCAGTGTGCGGAACGTTTACTGCACTAGCTTCCAGCTACCGTTCTCGATCTTTACCATGACGCGCGCGCGCTGATCAAAGCCAAGGTGATCCTGAGGACTTAGATTGAATACGCCGTGTGCACCGGTCAGTTCTCTCGTAGATTCAAGCGCATCGCGCAACGCTTTGCGAAACTCCTTACTACCCGGCTGCGCTTTCTTGAGCGCCTCGGGAACAGCATTAGCCAATAGCTTGCTAGCATCCCAGACGTGCGCTCCGAAAGTCGACACGCTGCCCTTGCCATACGCTGCCTCGTATTTACTGACATAGGCCAGCGCGACCTTTTTGATCGGGTTGCTGTCCGGCAGTTGACCGGCGACCAACACCGGGCCGGCTGGCAACACGGTACCTTCGCAATCTTTGCCGCAAACGCGCAGAAAATCGGCATTCGCCACCCCGTGCGTTTGATACATGATGCCCTTATACCCCTTTTCCTTTAGCGACTTCTGCGGCAGTGCGGCCGGTGTTCCTGCCCCGCCGACCAGCACGGCATCCGGCTTGGCCGAAAGTACCTTCAGCACCTG
>CAXNNH010000131.1:0-5537 GCA_964203325.1 Burkholderiales bacterium
ATCAGCGATTCGATCACTTGCACCAACGGCGATTCGCGCAGATCGTCGGTTCCTGCCTTGAAAGCGAAACCTAGCATGCCGACCCGCTTTCGACCGTAGGCCATAATCATTTCCAGCCCTTTCTGAACCTGCCGCTGATTGCTGGGCAGCACCGCATTGAGCAGTGGCAGATCAAGGTCGAGCATTCTTCCCTTGTAGGTTAGCGCACGAACATCCTTCGGCAGACACGAACCGCCAAAGGCAAACCCTGGTTTCATGTAATACGGCGAAAGATTCAGCTTGGTGTCCTTGCAAAAGATATCCATCACCTCATGGCCGTCTATTCCGAGCGATTTGGCGATATTGCCAATCTCATTGGCAAAGGCGACTTTGACCGCATGCCAGGTATTGTCCGTATATTTCACCATCTCAGCCGTTTCCACGCTGGTGCGTATCACCGGAGCCTTCATCTTTTCGTAAAGCTTGAGCAGTAGATCGCCGGCCTGAGGATCGGTTTCACCGATCACGGTCTTCGGCGGATTGTAATAGTCGAAAACTGCCGTCCCCTCACGCAGGAATTCGGGATTGTTACAGACACCAAAGTCTGTTCCGGCCACCCTGCATGAATAATTCTCAAGGGTAGGAATAACCACATCGCGCATCGAACCCGGCAACATCGTCGATCGTGCCACGACAACGTGAAAATCTGTTTTGTCCTTGAATGCGCTACCGATTTCTTCACAAACGCGACGCACATACGAAAGATCAAGGTTGCCATTCGACAACGAAGGTGTTCCCACGCAGATCAGCGATAGTTCGGAGTTTGCGACGGCTTCACGGACATCGGTCGTTGCTCGCAATCGTCCGCTGGCAACGTTGCTCTCCACTAGCGCTTCGATATCCTTCTCGACGATAGGTGCCTTACCCGAATTTATTAGGTTTACTTTCGTCAAATTTGGCTCGACCCCAATAACTTCATGTCCGTCGTTAGCCAGGCAGCCCGCCGATACGGCGCCCACATAACCCATGCCAAATATGCTGATTCTCATTGATCTCTCTGTACTGTCCGTTGCTAATAGTTGATCTGCGCGACAAATTTGCTGCTGCCGCTGATTGACGCCACGCAGCGAAGCGTGGGACTCGGAAGCTTTTCATCGAATCGGATCGAGTACCAACCCAAAGGTAGATGTTCATCTCCCAAATACAGCGCAAGTGTACCTTGTGTGTCGGCAAAGACCATGGTGACGCTCTTTCGAGCGCAGGTTACAACGGCGGTGTCGCCCTTTAACGATACCTGACAGTCTGGAGAAAAATGCCAAAATAGCTCGACTTCGTGCAGACCGGAACACTCCAGGCGATCCGTGACGGTAATCTGCCGGGACGGCTTGTTGAGCCGAATCTCGCGACAGTGGGTCACTTTGTCCGGGAGACGCTCGTAACCATTGTGCGCACCAACGAATACATCTTCTGCAGCGTTTGAGGTCCACTGTAAACAAGTCGCTTTGGCCTTGTCCAGCCAAAGGAAGTTGCCGCCGATGACCGACTGGTCCTCGCTGTCGATGCGCACAGTATTATGTGCCGATGTTCCTCTAAAGTAGTTTCGCCAACGCGGCTTGGTGTGATAGGCATAGGTTCCGGGATCGATCAGAATTGGTTTTCCGCCAAGCGATAGCGTGAATGACAAGGCATCTGCGTGGCCGTGCGCTGCGATCGACAGATAACCCAACGGTCCCGCGTCCGCGACGATACGTACTTCATCGGCAGTGCCAAACTTTTCGCCCAGGATGCGATAACCCCCCTCGACAAATTCGCGGCGCGGTTCGGGCGACATAGAATCCGCGATGCTTTGCCAACGCTCTTCGCTCCCTGCACCGAAAAGCCATCGGCTCTTGTCATCGAGACGGCCAGCCTGGGCCTTGAAGTCGGCGCGGTCAAACAGGAGTGCGCCTGCGGCCAGCAAGGATCGGTAGGGACACCAGGAAGTCTCCAGAGAGAATCGGACAAGCAAACCGTCGTCCGCATCGCCGACCAGCGGGACGTTTCCTGCGCTATCCATGATGGCAGCAATAAATTCCATCATGCGTTCCAGGCGTCCCCAATAGTCGGCGCCAAGATTGATATCGTTAGAGCGACAGGCCAGGCCAGCAATCAGCATCATGTCCATCACCTGATGCTGATAATAAAAAGCTTGCTCCCGATTAACGCCATCGTCGCTGTTTTGCCGCAAGGCTTCTATTTCGAAGCCAGCGAGCGCCGTTTCTTTCCATCGACGGCTTTTCGGCCACAGCGGCCAAGTGAGCGCTCCGATCAGCAAACCGAGATATTCTCCGAGCAAATGATTGTTAGCTGAAGAATGCCGCGAAAAATGGCCGGCGATGAAGTGGCAGTGCTGGTAGATACAACGCAGCCAGCGGTCACGAAAAGAGCTTCCAATGTCGCCAAGAAAGAGCGGTGAATTCTCGCCGCCAAGCAGATGCCACGCGAAAGACCAGTTGACGAGGCGATAGGCATGTTCGAGCGAACTCGTCCAGTTGACGCCCATCGGGTAAGGGCATTGCTCGAACCAGGAATCGAGCAATATTCTGCATCCATCGGCAAACTCCGCTTCACCGGTCAGACGCCAGGCCTGCGCCAAGGTAACAAGCTCAAGATGCCGGTTTGGCTCCCACAGGTACTTGATATCGGCTACAGCACGTTCATCGCGATAGTCCAATGTCTTGCCGAATGCCAGCGGTGCGACGATGCCGCTCTTGGGGTCGCGATTCCACGAAGGAGGAAAACCGATTTCTGCGTTGCGCAGGGCGAATACATCGAAGCGCCCCGCCAGGATGCGCTTTGCCGCTTTCCGGTATACCTCGGCATCAAACGATCCGACAACACCGTCAGCCCAAGGCTTGCCGCAAGAGCCTGTCGGCTGGCTCGGACGCGCCAGACCGATACCAAGCTGCTCCAGGCGACTCTGCGCTAATCTTGCCACGCGATAAGCCATTTCGCGCAGGCTCATCGCCTGCAGCCGGCGCAGCTTCCATGCCACTCCCCTAAACATACTGACGGTGCCAGATTTCAAAGTTAAGGAGCGTCCACAGGAGCTTCTCATGGTTCTGCCGGCCACTGGAATGTTCTTGCAGGATACGTTGCAAGGCTGGCGGGTCGTAATAGCCTCGCGTTTTGGAATCCGCGCCCAGCAAATGATCGTGCAGATACTCGCGCATAGACCCTCTAAACCAATCATTGACCGGAACACGAAAGCCAACCTTGGGCCGGGAAAGTATCTCTTCCGGTAACAATCGCTTCATTGCTTCGCGCAAGATGACTTTTGTCATTTTTCGCCGAACGCGCCACTCATCGGGCAACTGCGTCACAAAGGCAAGCAGTTCACGATCCATAAAGGGCATGCGCGCTTCGATTGAAGCAGCCATCGTCATACGGTCGCCACGTTCGAGGAGATTGTCAGGCAGCCAGCTCGTCTGGTCGAAATACAGAACGTTACGGAGTGCCGAGTTGCCCGGAGCCGTATCAAACTGGCGAGCGATGCCGTTTGCCGCCGGTGCTTGCGGCAACGCCAAAAGATATTTCCGTTCGGCGGGGGATAACGCGCCAAACCAGCGCGGCAGACGCTCCCGTGAATCGGTCAACGCCAAGCTAGTGATCGCCGTCTTTACCCGGCGGAATTGATAGGGCAATAGATGAATCAAAGGCTCGACAAGGCCATGCCGCGAAAACTCGGGGAGCATGTGATAGAGCGCGGCATAACGCTCCCATACGTGCTTCGGGTAGCCACCGAGAAACTCGTCAGCCCCCTCGCCGGTAAGTACCATTTTCACCGTATGCGCAGCCTCACGGGCAAGAAGGTAGATAGGGATATCGGAAGGCTCGGCCACCGGGGCATCGCGAAAATGAATCAAGGCGGGCAATTGTTCCATGATATCGTTTTCGGAGACGATCAACTCGTGGTGCTCAGTACGATACTGCCCGGCGATGGTCCGGGCAAAGTCAAGCTCGCTGTAGCGTGTCTCGGCAAAACCAATCGAGAAAGTCTTGATTGGCAGCGTCGAATGCCGTGACATCAGGCTAACCACCGCAGAAGAATCGATGCCACCCGAGAGAAAAGCGCCAAACGGTACATCCGAAACCATGCGCATCTCGACGGCACGATCCAGTATTTCCAAAAATTCTCCAACCGGATCGGCGGGCAAGTAACGGCTGGCTAGTAGATTACGATCAGGAGGCAGGTAGTAGCAGTGTTCAACCAACTGGCCCGCTTCATATATGGCCCAACTCCCCGGCATCAGCTTGCGTATACCCTTGAACAAGGTGCTCGGAGCAGGAACATAGCGGTAAGCAAAATAGTCCCACAGGGCGGCATGGTCGATCTGAACATTAAGCACCGTGCAGGCAAGCAAGGACTTGATTTCCGATCCGAAAAGCAAGTTTTCTCCATATTGGTGGAAGTACAAGGGCTTTTTTCCGAAATGGTCGCGTGCGAAAAAAGCTCGTTGTTTGACTGTGTCCCAGATGGCGAAGGCGAACATACCGTTGAAACGTTCGACGCAGGCCGTCCCCCATTCTTCGTAAGCATGGATGATCGTCTCGGTATCGGAGTGCGTGGCGAAGCGGTGCCCATAGCCTGACAACTCCTCGCGCAAGCTGCGAAAGTTGTAGATCTCTCCGTTGAAAACGATCTGGATCGAACCATCCTCGTTCCCCATGGGCTGGTGACCTGTCGACAGGTCGATGATCGACAAGCGTCGGTGCGCCAAACCAATCGCGTACAGTCCATCCGCCGATGTGGTTTCAAAAAAACCTTCATCGTCCGGCCCCCGATGTGCGATAGCGGCTGCCATACGACGCAAACTCCGACCGTCTCGGCCCAGTGAATCACGGCTGATATAGCCAGCAATACCGCACATCGCTCAGCTCTCCAGACTTTCGTATATCTGTTCGAGGCGTGTCGTCAGGCGTTCCACGGTGTATTCCTCACTGATTCTGCCCTGCCCGGCCTGTGACATTCGGAATAAGGTCTGGCGATCGCTCTCCAGTCGGCGAATAGCTTCCGCGATCGCCGAAGGGTTACCTATGGGGACAAAAACGCCGTGCACGCCGTCCTGCATAACATCGGGAATGGCGCCGACAATGCATGTTAGCGGTACACAACCGGCCGCCATCGATTCAAGAAGTGAGTAAGGCAAGCCTTCGCTCGCCGTAGGAAATACAAATACGTCGGATTCCAACCACAAACGATCTTTTTTCTCACCAAAGACAGGGCCAAGCAGATGTACCGTGTCTTGCAGACCCAGCGCGTTGATTTCTTTGCGCAGTGCGTGCTCGTCGGAACCGGAACCCGCCAGTCTGAACGAGAAAACCAGTCCTTTGGAACGAAGTGTGTGCAATGCTGCCATGACGTCGAACAAACCTTTGGCGCGTGCAATCCTGCCAATGTAAACGAGGCGTAGAGCATCGGTTCTCGCCTCGGTTCGCATCCTGCCCAAGCCAGCGGTCAACGTTATTGCATTGGGCACGAGGTCGACCCGTGCCGACGGCTCGAACGCCCGGTACGC
>CAXNNH010000132.1:0-5516 GCA_964203325.1 Burkholderiales bacterium
GCGCCGAGATCACCGTCCGCACCGCCAAGGTGCACGCCATCGGCGTCGACGGCCAAGGCCAGTGCCAAATCGTCATTGACGATCAGGCGCGCATCAAAACGCTGGCACAGAGCACGCAAGGCGCGCGCGGTGGCACTACGCTGTCCGGCGTCGCTGCTTTTATCACGGTATTGCACCAAGGCAACCCCACCAGCCAAGGCGGCTTCAACCCGTTCTAGCAGGATTGCCGAAGCCAGCCCTTCGGGCGTAATGGCGTAGAGGCCACGCAGCGGCCGCATCGCCACTTCAGACATTTTCGTTTTCCTGCCCGACGTCCGCTCGTAAAAAGCAATCCGGGAGGGTATGCTTCTGAAAAAAGCGATTTGGAATATATTGTCCCATGCCCGGACGAAAACCGGCGGCCAGCGTGTGCCAGGTATAGCTCTGCGCCTCGTGCACCGCATCGGCCACCGACAGGCCATTGGCCAGACAGGCGGCCGCCGCCGAGGCCAGCGTACACCCCGATCCGTGATAACTGCCGGCTAGCCGCTCCCAAGTATCGCTGCGCACAACGCCTTTCTCTCCATACAGGGTGTTCACTACTTGCACCGTATTGTCATGCGTACCGGTAAGTAGAACATACTCGCAGCCAAAGCCTAGCAAACGACGCGCGCATTCGACGAAGGGAAGTTTCTCCTCATTCTCGTCTTCTTCATCCACGTCTTCGGCCAAGCGACGCGCCTCGAACGTATTCGGTGTTAGCAGGGTAGTTTGCGGCAGCAGCAGTTCGCGCATGGCAAAGATCATATCCTCGTTGGCTAGATCGTCACCGCGCCCGGAAGCGAGTACCGGATCGAGCACCAGTGGTACGTTAGGATAGTCAGCGAGAATCTGGGCGATCGTCACGATGTTTTCCACACTACCGAGTAGCCCGATTTTGAAGGCAGCTACCGGCATGTCTTCAAGCAGCGCACGCGCTTGATCTTCGACCCAATCGGAATCGACGGCCAGAACACTGTCCACTCCCGCCGTATCTTGCACCGTCAGCGCGGTCAGCACCGAGAGTGCGTGACAGCCCAGTGCCGACAGTGTCATTAAATCGGCTTGAATCCCCGCGCCACCCGTCGGATCACTGGCAGCAAAAGAGAGAACGATGGGCGGTGTTTGCGGCGTATATTTTTGATTCATCGAGGAAACGCCTGGGTTAAACGGAAAATGGTGGGGAAAAAAGCATGGGGCATTAGGCCGGCTTGGATCCTTAAAAACTAAGCTTTAAAGAACAAGACACTGGAGGGCGCCGATTTTAACCCAGAATCAAAACCGGCTTCTACTACGCTGCGCCCCGCCCCCTACTTCCCAAAAAGGATAAAGGCAAGGGCAGGCTAACCGTTATTGGACAACTTTATTTAACCAGTCCAGCGCGCCCAGACGTTCCCAGACCCCGAGCCAGTCCATCCGGTAATACCAGGCTTCGTCCTCGCCACCCACTGTGACAGTATCGAAGTCCAAATCGGGTTCAGTCGGATTGGCAGCCATAAGGGTACGGAGAACTATGGGGCGTTGTGTGCGCGCAATGGCGAGCGCGGCGGCAGCTTCGCTCAGGCGGCCGAGTTGATGCAAGGCTAGCACGCGAGCGTAAAGCATCGCTGTCAGCCCGTCATCGGGGTAACGAGCGCACAAGGCCAGTGCATCGGCAGCGCGACCGTTTTCGAGCAAGGATCTGACCAGCGACTCGCGTAACCCCTGGTTGTCGTTCGGGTTGAGCGTACCGACTAGCCACTCCAGCAGACGGATTTCCTCGCCGACATCGTCAAGCGCCTCGATGTACTTTTCCAGCAGGCGCAAGGCAGGTCGATTTTCCAGCCAGCCCCACGCCAGGCGACAGCCTTCGGCTTTGTTATCGGCAATAACCCTTTCGAGCAAGGATTTGGCGTGCGCGAGCAGCATGATTCCCATCGCGTAAAACGCATCGCCAAGCTCATTACTTGCCGGCGTTTCTTCGATGAATGTGGAGATGTCTTCAAGAATCGCAAAACTCTGCCACGCCAGCGGATTTGCTGCCAGCCAGTTTAGCCATTGCGTATCTTCCCAGGGATTGGCTTCTTCCGACTCGTCCATCGAGTCACACGGGAAAACAGCCCGCCATTCCTGCTCCACGGCGAGCAGTTCAGGATACGCTTCAAGCTCTCCGGCATCGCCATTCGCCGGATGAAGTTGGTAGAGGCACTGGTGATCTGGCAACGCGGCCACCAGGCCGATTAAAGGCAATATTCCTGCAATGTCTTCGTCGCTCAAAAAATCGTCTTCGCCATCGACGTCACCATCATCATAATCTTCACTCTCGCCGCGCATTATGGCCAGTACAGCATCGGGATCCTCGCTCATCATATGCAGAAAGTCAGCTAGGGGATCATCGCCGGCTTGTTGATCCTGCAACGCCAAACGCGTCAGCCAATAACGCGCCCGCTCTTTCGCCCGCTCGGTACGTCCTTCGCTAGCCAACATGATCGTTTCGAGATGAGAGAGCGCCGGATTATCCGGTTGCAGGCGCTCGGCTTTAGCAAATAGCTTCCACGCAGCCGTCCAGTCGCCGGCATCTGAATAGATCGTGCAACGTCGATGCATCGCTGCACTACGCAGCGTCAAATCGCTGGCTTGCATCATTCGCTCGACCAGTTCGACCCGTTGCTCAGGCATACCCAGTTGCAGGTAGGCATCGCCCAGGGTATCGAACACTATTTCATGGCCTGCATCGAGCTTTTTAACATCGGCCAGCATCGGAACGAGCAGAAAAGTCGTGGCCTCTGCGCGCCCACCCTGAATCCACTGCCCGGCGACGAAGGCCAACTCCTGGGGCGATATATTCTGAAAAGGGAGCTTCTCGTAAGCAGACGTAGGCAGGTCTTCCAGAACGTACCTAAGCAGGCTCAGACCTCCTTGTGGGCCAAGGGAAAGTGAGCCTTCCAGGCTAGCGCAGCACTGCTTGTATTTTTGCCCGGAGCCACACGGACAAGGGGCGTTGCGTTCCAGTTTAGGCAGAGGTAATGGCCGAAAAGCATGGCCGGGGTGAGGCACATGCTTCCATATTTCACGAAACAAAATAAAGCTGCGCGCCTGCAGCGAATCGGGATCGTTCGACGCGGCAAGCGCACTCATATTCTGTGCCAGTTGAGGAAAAACTTCGCTGAAACGCGCCAGAGCTTCCTGAAAATCGCTCGTACTACAAACGATGCGCGTGGCCTCACGCATCACGTTCTCGATTTCCTGAAGACCCTCGGAACTAAATTCAATATCCTCTTCTTGCATTCCTAACATCCTTATTGAGCAATCTTTTATAAGCCAGCCCGGAGTGCCGGCCTTGGCCTAACGAGCGGGCTTGAAGTGATTATGCCG
This sequence comes from Burkholderiales bacterium, assembly GCA_964203325.1. Lineage (GTDB taxonomy): Bacteria > Pseudomonadota > Gammaproteobacteria > Burkholderiales > Rhodocyclaceae > JACQYA01. The sequence continues at coordinate 3,373 of CAXNNH010000132.1, forward strand.
AGACGAGCCGTCGTGGCTGTGTGGCTTGTAGCCATGATCGTGACGCGGCTTGGGGTGTTGATCGTGGCCTTGGTCTATTTCGACGGCGATCAGGTTGAGTTTGCCGTGGCGCACGCCGCGTTCGGCAATCAGCATTTCAGCAAAGCGCCGGACTTCGGTTGTCGGCCCGCGCAGAATGGCGCTCTCGATACAGTTTTCATGATCAAGATGCGCATGTAGTGTAGATACCGTCAAATCGTGATGGGCGTGCTGGATGGCCATCAGGCGCTCTGCCAGCTCACGTTCGTGGTGGTTATAAACATACGAAAGATTAGCCACGCAATGCGGTGCTGCATCTTGCGCCTGACGCCATTGTTCCAATTGGGCACGCAACAAATCTCGCACCGCTTCCGAACGCGTGCTATAGCCGCGCTCGGCAATCAAGGCGTCAAACTCCTTGGCAAGATCGCTATCGAGTGAGATGGTGAATCGTTCCATTCGGGAATCGTAGATGGAAACTGTACGCGGCGCAAATTCTATCGTCAGCCATGCAAGCTAATCCGAAAACGGTATACAGATTAGCCAAACACGCTGAATGACGTTTTTTTGCCAGTGCGGTCGTTTGACCACGCCCCTGGCGTCGACGATACTTGACCGAAGGCAATTGCCAATCATGAAAAGGTCAACATGAAATCGAAGACAAAACGCGAAATCCTCAAGCACCTGGCGGCGGCCGGATTGCTCGGAAGTGCCGGTATCGCCGGATTGATTCGGGAGGCGCTGGCCAACGGCACAAAGCCTGTAAAACCGGGGATACACAAAATAAAGGGAAATGTGACCATCAATGGCAAACCGGCAGAAGTCGGCATGAATGTGGGTAACGACGCCACCATCGTAACTGGCGCCAGTAGCGAAGCGATCTTCGTCATTGGCCAGGATGCTTATCTGCAACGCGAGAAAAGCTCGGTGAGCTTTGCGGGCAGGACGGCAGGTGTTACGGCGGACGTTATGCGAGTACTCACCGGCGGCATTCTTTCCGTATTCGGCAAGGGCGATAAGAAATTACTGACCCCCAGCGCGACGATCGGTATTCGCGGCACAGGCTGTTACATCGAGATCGAGACTCATCGCGACTATTTCTGTCTCTGTTATGGAAGTGCCGAGGTAAGCCCAACGACAGAACCGAGCCGCATCAAGCGCATTGTAACGAAACACCATGAGCAACCGATCTATATCCACCGGGAGTCAACGATAGCGACGATAGCGAATGCCCCGATGATCAACCATACCGACGCCGAACTGACACTGCTGGAAAGTCTGGTCGGCCGTCTGCCACCGTTCGACGAGAACGACTATCGCTATTAACCGATAACCGATGACCGATGACCGATGGTTGCAATGGTACGCAAATACGGCGCGAAAAACAGTCCGTACACAACTCAGAGAGTCGGAAATTACAAATGTACCCATTGCGTTGTAGGGTAGATAAGCGCAGCGCATCCACCCTACGGCCCTACTGAACGGGGCTCCTTGGGTCAGAAAAACCAAGGTCACACCGCCCCTCAGCGTCGGCTCTGAATGCCCTCGATATAGCCCAACATGCCGGTGCTGATGCTGGCCGCGTTACCTTCGTCGGTGTCGATGTGCATGGCCAGGCGATAGTTGGGATTAACCCGGACTACTACGTCGCCGTAGACCAGCTCCCGGTCGCCGGCAATACGCACGCGAACGACGTATTTGTCGCGCAAGCGGAAGCGCATCGCATCCTCCGGCGTCATGTGAATGTGGCGCTGGGCGCAAATCACACCGCGCTCGATGGTCGAGCTGCCGGCCGGCCCTTCGAGCGTAATTCCCGGTGTGTTGGCCAAATCGCCCGATTCTCGGATTGGCGGTTGAATGCCGACCTTGAACTGCTCGGTCATCGCAATTTCCACTTGCGTTTCTTTGCGCGTTGGCCCGAGCACCCGAACGTTGGCAATGCGCCCCTTCGGCCCAACCAAGTGCACTTTTTCCTCGCAAGCAAATTGCCCCGGTTGCGATAACTCATGCTCGGGTGTCAGTTGGTGGCCAACACCGAACAGTTTTTCCACATCGGCTTGCGACAGATGAACGTGGTGTGCAGAAATTTCAATGGGAATCGGCGCCTGTCCCTCGTCCTTGAGAGA